>DATJKB010000312.1:0-13126 GCA_035491875.1 Pyrinomonadaceae bacterium
GCCAGCACGCGACATCGCGACTCACTTTTCATTGAGACCAAACTGAAAGATTCACTCTGTCGCTGAAATGCCCGCAATGGACCGCAAGATGATTCTGGCCACGTTTGCTTTGGTTCTTTCTCTACACGCTCCTCAACTCATTCTGCGCGGGCATTCCAATTCACAACAGATCGAAAAGACAAAATGTCCGACCGTTGAAGTTAAAGGTGCCAGCAAGAGCAAAGCTTTCAGAAACATTTCTTATCGCGCAAAGGTTAAGAACTTTTCAGGTGCGACGCCTCCTATTTTCAAGTGGTCGCTCGTTGGCGGCGTCTTAATTCAGGGCCAAGGCTCGGACGTGATTACAGTTGAGCCACGTGCACGCGAGATCAGGGCTACTTTAATGATTGAAAACTTTCCGGTGGGGTGTGACTCAAACAGCTACGCGGTAATTACGAGACTAACAGACATTCCAAGAATCCATCTGCCGCCATGGATCCGTTCAATCAAGGCCTCACCAGTATCAATCATCCGGCCGTGTTCACCTGGGGCAAAGTCTGACACTTGTACGCCGACGGGAAGCGAAGTTCAGCTCAGTGTGGACGTAGCATACCCACTTGATCTCGACTTGCTCTTTACTTGGTATGTAACTGTTGGCCGATTGAAGGGTGAGGGCCAAACAGTCATCTGGGATCTGTCGGGCGTCGCAAGTGGAACGTACAAGGTTGATGTCGCAGCCCAATACTTTCAACATATTGGGACTGGTTCAGCAACCGTGACGATTACTGATTGCAACGACTGCAAGCCGGTGCCATCTATGGACGCAACAAAACTTTCAGAATGCCCTTTGCCCCCGCGCGTGACATCGCATGCACACCTTCGCTCAACTGATACTCCTCGCTGATTAAGCTATCAACGTCGATCGCATCCTTCTCCAACAAATCAAGCGCAGGTGCAAATCGGCCGCAACGAGAACCGATAATACTGATTTCATCCACAACCACTCGCGCAGCCTCAACTTCCGTCGCGCCGTGAAATGTCGACTTCAAAACCAGGCAGCCTTTCGGTTTCAGTAGATTTAGGGCGAGTGCGAATCCCGATTCAGATCCTGAGGCTTCAACAACGACATCAAACTCTCTAATTCTCTTTGCGGCCTGTTTGGCAGTCAGCGTCTCGATCCCTCGCCGCGCCGCAATCTTAAGTTTATTGGGATGTTTGCCGATCGCGACGGTCTCTGCTCCGGTCAATGTCACGACCTGAGCGGAAAGCAATCCGAGCTTGCCGTCGCCAATCACCGCAACTCGATCAGTTTTTGAGATAGAGACTCGTTCAAGAATTCCACAAGCCGCGGCGAGTGGTTCGGTGAATACAGCATGTTCGTCAGCGATCTTCGCCGGCACTGGAATCAGATTCAGCGTTGGCAAGCGCAGATATTCTGCATGCGCACCGTCGCGTCCAACGATTCCCAGAACTGTTCGCGAAGCGCAATGACGCGGATCCCCGCTGCGACAGAGAGCACAACGACCGCAACCCGCGTTGATTTCTCCAACGACGCGCCTTCCGAGCAGTTGATTGTCATCAGTTTCTTCTACGATGCCGACGAATTCGTGACCGATCGTTCCCGAGAAACCCGCGTATCCTCGCGCAATCTCGAGGTCGGTATTACAGATGCCGGATAGAAGCACACGCACAAGTGCTTCACCGCCGGGTTCTGGTTTGTCGATGTTGCGAAGTGAGAGACGTTTCTTATGGACTCGGAGAGCCTTCATCTTATTGATGATTGTAGATTGTTGATTTTTGATTGGCGATTCTCGACCTGCGGTGGGTCTTGCGGCGACTGAAACAGCAGCAATCAATCAAAAATCAAAAATCAAAAATCATCAATGTCAGAACGACCTACTCCGTGTGTAGGCGTTCTGCGGAGTCAATTCAATTGTTTGCTTTTCGCCCGTGACCGTCAAAGGAAGCCGCCACTCGACTTCTTCATCACCTGACAACTTCGCGTGCAGCCACCAATTGCCGGGAGACAAGACCACAGTTCCCTGCCCCTGCTGATCCAAGCGAGCGCTAATCTGTTTGCGACGTGACGCAATCATCCGTTCCTTGAAAAAATCTTCAAATCTTTTGCCGGGGCGGCGCTCGGTGAAGAACTCGTGTTGGATCGCGACAATATCAACTGGGTAAATCTCGACAGGAACCTCCAGCCCGGTGGCGCCGATGTCGGGAATATTCTTCAGAATGATCTGAACCTTCGACCCAGAGTTATTGGCGACAACTTCGGAATTCGAAACAGGCAGCTGTTTGTAAATAAACCAGCCGGCGCCAAAGAGCAGTGCGATCAGTGCGACTCGCAAAAACACTATGGCAAGCGCACGAATAATCGATCTGTTCGTTGAGATTGGTGCCGATGGTTCCTGCAACTTCATCACTGTTTCAATCCGCGTACGAATTTAACGAGATCGTTGATCTCTCGTTCGGAGAACCTATTACCAAACGATGGCATGTTCCCGCGTACATTTCGCCCGTTCATAATTGAATTGAAGATCCGCTCGTCAGTCACATCATCTTGCCATTTTGCATCAGCCAAGTCGCGGGCATGACTGAACTTTCCTTTTGATGTTTGAGCGCGTCCATCCATTCCATGACACTTTGAACACTGTTGGCGGTACAGGAGCTTAGCGCTGCGCTGGGTGGACGATGCGATGCTTTCCGAAATAGCGAGTGGAATCAATAGAAGCGCGGCAACAATAAAACATGCGAGCCAGGTAGTCTTGGTTGCCATTTTCGATCGTTCTCGGATCAACTTGCTTGCAGGTCAAGCTCGAATACGAATATATCGAAGATAGAGGATGTTTGAATAGTCTCGCCGCCGTCAATTGCCGATGAACATCCAAAGATTATGCAAACTACAAGGATTTCTATTTCGGATTTCGGAATGCGGATTTCGGATTTTCTGGTTTCCGGGAACGTTGCTTTTAGTCTGCATGAACAAATAAGACCGTTGGCATTCTGCTGAGCAACTCATCAGCCACGAAATTCGAAATCCGCAATCCGCATTCCGAAATCCGAAATCCGAAATAGAAATCCTTGTAGTCTGCGTAATCTGTGGATGTTCCTTTTCTTCTCCCTTGAAAGCTTTTTAAATGCGAAGTAAGCTCAGCAGGTAATTCCAAACTTTCCCGAGAATGACAACCCCCGTGACTCAAATCGAAATGGACAAGCTTCACGAAGAATGTGGCGTGTTCGGGATCTATGGTCATCCCGATGCCGCGCGTTTGACCTATCTAGGACTCTATGCGCTCCAGCATCGCGGGCAAGAGTCGTGCGGTATTGTTGCTTCTGATGGCTCGGAGTTACGACTCGAACGCGCGATGGGTCACGTCTCAGAGGCTTTTGATCAAGCTCACCTCGATCGCTTGAAGGGATCCAACGCGATTGGCCACGTGCGTTACTCAACCGCCGGCCACGTTTCGATTCTCGAAGCGCAACCGTTTCTGGTTACGTGCCAGCATGGCCAGATTTCTGTTTGTCACAACGGAAATCTGCCTTTTGCTCGCGAAGAGCGGTTGCGGCTTGAACGCGAAGGCGCGATCTTCTCATCAACTTCCGACACGGAAGTCGTTCTTCATGGAGTAGCGCGTTCGCGGAAAACTGTTAAAGAGGCCATCCCAGACGTCTTGCGTGAAACAGAAGGCGCGTTTTCGATGCTATTTCTGACACCGCATGAGCTGATTGCGATTCGCGACAGCCGTGGCTTCCGTCCATTGGCACTCGGCCGTTTGGGTGATGCCTGGGTTATCGCCTCTGAGACTTGCGCATTCGATCTTATCGACGCGCGCTACGTTCGCGATGTCGAACCTGGCGAGATGATCGTCATCAATGAAGAAGGATTGCGTTCGTCTCATCCATTGCCGAAGCAGCAACATTCGATGTGCCTGTTTGAGCACGTTTATTTTGCGCGACCTGACTCGCTGATCTTTGGCACGTCGGTTAATGAGTCGCGCCATCGAATGGGCCGTCAGCTGGCCATTGAACAGCCGGCTGATGCTGACGTTGTTGTTCCGGTTCCGGATTCTGGTGTGGTTGCCGCTATAGGTTACGCTGCCGAGAGCGGACTCAGTTTCAGATTCGGACTAGTCCGTAATCACTATGTCGGGCGCACGTTTATCGAGCCGCGGCAGTCCATTCGCTCTTTCGGTGTTCGTATCAAGTTGAATCCAGTGCGAGAGTTAATCGCCGACAAGAGAGTAGTGTTGATTGATGACTCAATCGTGCGCGGCACTACGTCGAAAAAGATCGTGCGCATGGTGCGTGAAGCGGGTGCGAAAGAGATTCATGTGCGCATCAGCTGTCCGCCTACCATCAGTCCGTGTTATTACGGTGTCGACACGCCAAGCAAATCTGAATTGATCGCCGCGCAGATGTCGATCGAAGAGATTCGGCGTTTTATTGAGGCCGACTCCCTCGGCTATTTGTCTCTCAAAGGAATGATTGATGCTACCGGGCTCGACAAGGATTCGTCATGCGTGGCGTGCTGGAATGAAAAGTACCCAACGCGCATAACGCGTGAAGCGGAAACGATGTGGGAGCGCGATCGCGAATCGGTAGTTGAAGGGTAAAAGACCCAATGGGTCGTAAGCGTCTAATTAGTGTGCTTGCCGGAATTCTATTGGTCGTATGCTGTGCTGCGATCAGTTACGCGCAGAATCAACCGACCGAGATCATTCCAGTCGAAGTCTTGCACGTGGGCCAGCTGCCCGTGGCAATAACAGGGGTTGAGTTAGTCGGATCGGCTAAGGGTTATCAGCTGCGTTGCTCGATGACCAACAACTCTGACGAGAAGTTGCTGGGATTCAGATATGCGATCGTTGCGATTGATACCGATAACGCCAAGACGTCTGTAGCAAATCGCTCTGAAGCGTGGGAATTAAAGCCGTATGCAACTAAGCGAAAGAAGTTCGAGACGCTGTTATCCGCAAATCTCAAAAACCAAGTTCGATTGGTTCTTATGTTGGAACAGATTGTCGGGGTAGAGTCCATCTGGGAAGTGGTTAAAGCGAAAGACTTGTTAGACGCCTATACGTCAGGTGATTTTTCGAAGGAGCCGGCAGTGCTGCGCGTGCCAAATCACGTCGACGTAGGCCCACCGTTAGTACCTATCAGGAATAAACCTTAAGTCGAAGCGAGATTATCAGTGGGACGAGCGAGTCGTGGCTGTGGATGCGCTGCAGCGGTCTTAGTGGTGGTGGTTGCAGCTGCGGGTTTCGTCGGCTGGAAATATATCTACCCGCGCTGGAAACTTCGTCCACCACCTGCTTCAGGTAACGAGCTGCGTGTTCACGTACTTGATGTTGGACCAGTTAACGGCGATTCAATTCTCATTGAGTCTCCTGCGGGAACAAATATTCTAATTGACGCCGGCGACACCTCGCGAGCGAAGAACGTTGTTGACGCTCTCAAGCGTTACAACATTCAGCAACTCGATTACTTCATAGTGACGCATCCTCATCCCGATCATATGGGCGGCGCCGCGGAAGTATTTAAAGCGGTGAAGGTGTTGAATGTGATCGACAACGGCCAGCCGCCGAGCATTCCACCGAGCCTTTTGCCAAAACCAACTCCGGCTCGTAAGGGACAAGCACGACAACAGCCCCAGCCAACGCCCGCAAAAGGGAAACAGGCGGCACGTCAGAAGACAATCACATCCTTCTTCGACGATTACAAAGAAGCGTTAAAAAACAGTGGAGCGAATTACGCTACGGCGCAGGCCGGAACAAAATACGATCTTGGTGGTGGCGCGCTGTTAACCGTGCTTGGTCCTACAGAGCCACCATTCATCAAGGATCAAATGAAAACTGGCGGCAATGAAGCGAACGCCAACTCCGTCGTGGTCCGTTTGGATTACGGTTCATTCTCGATGTTGTTGGCCGGCGATGCGGAGGAGCAAACTGAACACCGCATGCTGTCGAAGGAAACAAATGTCGAAGCCAACGTGTTGAAGGTTGCACATCACGGGTCAAAGTACGCTACTGCCGGTGATTTTCTGCAGCGAGTGAAACCGCAGATCGCCATCATCTCCTGTGGCGAGTGGAACCGTTATGGTCATCCAGCGCAAGCGGTGTTAGATCGTCTGCGCCAGGCAAATCCCAATATCAAACTCTTCCGCACAGATCTCCAGGGAGAAGTCACGCTTACCACCAGAGGTAAAGCAGAAGATGTAACTGTGAAAGTGGCGAGGGAAACGACGAATGATGTCTGGGTTGGCCGAATGGCACAAAAAGACGATTCGTCGAGATCTGGTTTTATCGCCTACGGAGATTTTGGCCCGCCGCCGAAGACGAAAGAGCAAAGGCAAAACACGAATAGATGACGAAACCTGTTTCTTACAGCGACGCGGGTGTTGATATCGACGTTGCTACCCACGCGACCGATCGAATCAAAGAACTGGCACGCACTACTTTCAATCCACGAACACTGTCGGAGATTGGAAGTTTTGGCGGCATGTTTGATGGCGCGTTTCCAAAACTCGCCGAACCAGTGCTGGTTGCTTCAGCGGATGGTGTTGGGACTAAACTAAAGATCGCCTTTGCGACAGGCATTCACAATACGGTGGGAGCTGATCTCGTTAACCACTGCGTCAACGACATCCTCGTCCAGGGGGCGCGTCCGCTTTTCTTTCTCGATTACATTGCGACGGGAAAACTTTCGGCAGACATTGTCGCGCAAGTCATTGAAGGTATTGCCCGCGGGTGCCGCGAAAACGATTGTGTGCTACTCGGAGGTGAGACTGCCGAGATGCCGGGTTTCTATGGCGAAGGTGAGTACGACATAGCTGGGTTCATCGTCGGCGTCGTCGATAAGAAAAAGATCATCGATGGAAAGAAGATTACCGAAGGAGATGTACTGTTGGCGGTTCCTTCCGTCGGGTTGCATACGAATGGTTATTCGCTTGCCCGGAAATTGTTTTTTGAAGTTGCCGGTTACAAGCCTGACACGCAATTGCCAGTGGTTGGTATGACAGCTGGCGAGGCTCTGCTGCAACCTCACGTCAGTTATCTCCGTCCGCTTGAAGGCTTGCTTGATAGTGGTGTGATTAAAGGACTCGCACACATTACCGGCGGAGGTTTAATCGATAACATTCCCCGCATACTTCCTGAAGGCGCGGCAGTTGAAATCAAAAAAGGAAGTTGGCCCATCCTGCCAGTGTTTGAATTAATGCAACGACTTGGAAATGTGACTGAACGCGAGATGAGCCGCACGTTCAATATGGGAGTCGGAATGGTGATTGTTTGTTCACCCGCACATGTGCAAGAAGTCAAAGGGCACATTGAGCGCAATCAGACCGCTTGTTATGAAATTGGGAGAGTCATTAAGGGTAATCGTGAAGTGACGATCAATTAGAGTCTCGTCTACTTTTGTCGTTAATAGATTCCGCTATCTTGTTAGGCGTGTTAGTCCTGTCTAAAGTGCTCTTAGATGACCAAACGAATTGCGATTCTCATCTCTGGCCGTGGTTCAAACATGCTTGCGCTCGCAGATGCTATTTCTGCCGGAACGATACCTGATACCGAGATCGCGGTCGTTGTCAGCGACAAACCAGGCGCAGGCGGTCTTCAACTCGCGCACGTTCGCGGATTAAAAACAAGTGTTGTCGAGCGTCACGGTCGAAACAGAGAAGAACACGAACGTGAGATCATCTCAGTCCTTCGATCGCATGAAGTTGACCTGGTTTGTCTCGCCGGATACATGCGTTTGTTGTCACCCTGCTTTATCGAAGAATTCCGCGGGCGAATTCTGAACATCCATCCCAGCCTTCTACCTTCGTTCCCGGGTTTGGACCCACAACGCCAAGCATTGGCCCACGGCGTAAAGGTGACTGGATGCACGGTCCATTTTGTTGACGACACATTAGATGGCGGGCCAATCATCGCGCAGCGTGTGGTACCGGTGCTGGACGACGACACTGAGGAGACTCTGGCTGCTCGCATACTTGAGCAGGAACATGAACTTTATCCCCAAGCACTCCGAACCGTGATCGACGCGAACTATGAGATACAAGGACGCCGAGTAATTAGGCTTCAGGGGAGTGTCGATGAAACCAGTGGCGTCTGATCATTTTCACAACTTCTATCGTGAGGATAGCTGGATTGAATGTGAGTCTAAGGTATTGCCCAATTGATTTCTCGCCAACATCAAGATGTTTTAGAGCCCAGGGCTTCCGCTCGTTGATATGCTGCCCAAACTGCTTTTGAAAGTACCGTTCGCAAACTCCCCTTCTCCATCTGATAAATAGCTTCTGCAGAGGTGCCGCCCGGCGATGTAACCATGTTTCGTAATTCGGCTGGATGCTTGTGAGATTCTCTGGCAAAGAGCACTGAACCAAGAATCATTTGCTGCACAAGTTCCTGAGCGACATGTCGTGAGAACCCGAGATGAACTCCAGCATCAACTAATGCTTCCATTACAAGAAAGATGTAAGTGGGACCTGTAGCGCTCAGCGCAGTTGCCATATCAATCTGTCGTTCATTCTCCACTCGCACCGCTTTTCCAAGTGCTTCGAGCATTGCCCGAACCCGTTTCTCCTGCTCGGGATTCACTTCGGCACTTGGAGTCCAGGCAGTAATCCCCTCGCCGATTTGAGCAGGAGTGTTGGGCATCGTGCGCACTATCGCGGGGTGTCGCAGTTCTTCTGCGATCGTTGCAATCTTGGCGCCAGCGACGATCGAGACAACGAGTTGATCTTTGTGCGTTGATCCCTTCAATTCCTGAAGTACGCCAACGAGTCTCTGCGGCTTCACGGCCAGGATCACCATGCAATCTGGATGCGCAGAGGTTGGATGAACAGCCTTAATCGCGTCGCTATTATCTTCGAACATCTGAACGCGAAACTTTTCCTGGAGCTCATCGCGCCTCGTGTTACGAGGGTGGCTACCTACGATTTGCTGAGGTGTTACAAGTTGCTTTCTTAACAGGCCGGCAATAATTGCTTCGGCCATTACACCGCAACCAATGAAAGCCAGGCGTGTGTTAGTGAGCACATTCGGTTCAAGGGTCTCGTTTGATTCATCCATCAGCGTATCCACCTATCGCAATCAATTAGCTGACTGAGGATAGCGCAATACTCGATCTTGCTACTATTCTCAAGCGAGTCTTTGCGTTACATTACTTTCGAGTGTCGCGAGGTGGTACTACTTCATTATGACTATCGACGAACAACTCGACTATCTTCGCAAAGGCACGATCGAGATCATTCCCGAGAGTGAGCTCCGCGCGAAGCTTGAAAAGTCGGCAAGAACCGGCAAACCCTTGCGCGTTAAGCTTGGCGCCGATCCCACGGCACCTGATATTCACCTGGGCCATACCGTTGTGATCCGTAAACTTCGTGCCTTCCAGGAGTTGGGCCACACAGTGATCTTTTTGATTGGCGACTTCACCGGTTTGATTGGCGACCCGTCAGGAAAAAGCGCAACCCGTCCCCAATTAACGCGCGAAGAGATCAATCAGAACGCTGACACTTACAAAAGTCAGATCTTCAAGCTGCTTGATGCGGAAAAGACTGAGATCCGTTTCAACTCCGAATGGATGGACAAAGTTGGATCCGATGGTTTTATTCGTCTCGCTTCGCATGTGACGGTGAAACAGATCCTCGAGCGCGATGACTTCGCCAAGCGTCTGAATGAAGAAAGGCCGATCGCGCTTCATGAGCTGATGTATCCCTTAACTCAAGCTTACGATTCGGTTGCGTTGGAAGCCGATGTTGAGCTTGGTGGAACGGATCAGAAGTTCAACCTGCTGCTTGGTCGTAGCCTGCAGAAGGAGTACGGCCAGGAGTCACAAATCGCCGTAATCACCCCGTTGCTCGAAGGCACCGACGGTGTTCAGAAAATGTCGAAGAGCTTGGGAAACTACATCGGCATCAACGAACCGCCACAGGAGATCTTCGGCAAAGTGATGTCGGTATCTGACGAATTGATGTGGCGATACTATGAATTGCTCACAGACCTCACGCTGCCGCAAATTGAGCAGCTCAAGAACGCAGCATCGAACGGCGAGAAAAATCCACGCGACCTGAAGGTCGAGCTGGCCAAACGTATTGTGACTGACTTTCATTCGCAGGCCGCCGCCGCTGCCGCTGAGGAGGATTTTGTTCGGCGGTTTCGGAACAAAGAGACGCCAGATGAGATCGAAGAACGAACCGTTCCGTCACAACAGCCAAGTGGTTGGGACCTCTCGAGCCTTCTGGTCACGGTTGGCTTAGCTGAGTCGAAAGCGGAAGCACGACGGCTGATCCAACAAGGTGGCGTTTCAGTTGATGGAGAACGACAGACCGCGGTGAACGCAGTAAGAGCTTGGGATCCCGGAACATCTGCGACACTGAAAGTTGGCAAACGACGATTCGTTCGGGTACGGTTTGAATAGCCACCTGGTTACTCTATGTGGCTAAACAGTCAGTACCGAAACGCGTTAGCGTCGGGTCTGCCTTACGAATGCGGGCTGAAGAATTAACACCCTCACTCCTCTCGGCAACGACAACATCAAGGATCCGGAGAAGGTCGTAGCGAGATAAAGATCACATGTCAGCGACGCTCGCAACTGAAGACGTTCTGATCATTGAAACGCCCGAGCGCGTGCCGCTGCATTTTGCGCTGGCTTCGATTGGTAATCGTTTTCTCGCGTGCGCAATCGACCACGGACTGCAACTACTCACAATCGGCATCGTGGCGATCGCGCTCATCATTTTGGCCAGCTATTCGAGCTTTGAAGGTTGGTTAACGAGCGCTCCAAAATGGGTGTACGCCGTGATGATTGTGTTGTTGTTTTTGATCTTCTCGGGTTACTTCGCATTCTTCGAGTGGATCTGGAGTGGCCAAACGCCTGGCAAACGCTGGTTGAAGCTACGAGTGATTCGCGAAGATGGGCGGCCAATAACATTTTGGGAAGCGACGGTGCGAAATCTTCTTCGCAGCTTCGACATGATGCCCGCGCCTTTCTACTCAATCGGTTTGATTTCGGTTTTTGCGAGCACTCGCGATCAAAGAGTTGGAGATATGGTGGCGGGCACAGTTGTTGTTCGTGAGCGCGAGGCTGAAGCGCCGGCATTCGCTCAAGTCTTTGCCTCACCAGTCAGCGATCCCGCGCTTCGTCGATCATTCAAGCCCGTAAACTTCACAGCGGATCTCAATAGCCTTACCGAATCTGAAATCCAAGTTGTCGAAACTTTCCTGCGCCGGCGTTGGGATCTTAGTGACGTTCCCAGACAATGGATGGCGTGGAGAGTATCAATGCCCATTCTTTTCAAGCTGCGACCTGGTTACGACCTCGAAACGTTTACCTACGAAGGGTTTCTGGAAGAACTTCTGCATCGCTATCTCGCCACGCATCGATTCTCCCAATAGATCAGCCGCAGATTTGCACAGATCAACGCTGATCAGAAAACCAATTAGATGAAGAGTCGTTTCTGCTTTGGTCTGTGCCCGACCTGTGAATATCTGCGTCTTAGATCTGTTTTTGACGTTGAGTTAATCGTTCTGTTAGGCTCTCAGGTTTCTGAGGGGAGCATTATTCATCACTGAGGAGAGCAGTATGGCTAAGGAAGTATTTATTCTGGGCGGCAAGCGGACGCCGATGGGCGAGTACGTCGGCGCATTAAAAGACATCTCGGCGATCGATTTGGGGGCGATTGCTTCGCGCGGCGCGCTTGAGGCAACCGGAGTCAGTGCAGACGAAATTGACCACACCGTGTTTGGCAATGCGCTGCAAACCTCGGGCGACGCGATTTATGGCGCACGACACGTCGCGTTGAAGGCCGGCGTTCCTTTTCAGCGACCTGCGTTGACAGTCAATCGTCTCTGTGGGAGCGGAATTCAGTCGATCGTTTCCGGTGCGCAAATGATTCAGCTTGGCGAAGCCGCAACTTGTTTAGTTGGCGGCATGGAATCGATGTCGCAAGCGCCACACGTGATTCGCGGTGCTCGATCAGGATTCGCACTTGGACAAGGCGCGTTGGAGGACAGTTTGATGGTGGCCTTGCTCGATACTTACTGCAATACACCGATGGCGGGAACAGCCGAGAATCTTGCGCTCAAGTATGAAATCTCTCGCGAGAAACAAGATGAGTATGCATTGCGATCCCAACGTGAAGCTAAGCGTGCTCTCGACGCAGGCTACCTCGCCCAAGAGATCGTTTCTGTCGAATTGAAGACACGAAAGGGCGTCACGCTATTCGAGCACGATGATCATCCGCGGCCTGAAACCACTATCGAAATCCTAGCCAAACTGAGACCGGCATTCGCAAAGGATGGTTTTGTTACAGCAGGCAATGCTTCCGGAATCGTCGATGGCGCAGCCGCGCTCGTTATCGCTGATGAAGAGTTTGTGAAGAGACGCGATCTGACGCCAATGGGTCGAATCGTTAGTTGGGCATACGAAGGAGTTGAACCTGAGATCATGGGCATTGGACCGGTACCCGCAACACGTACCGCACTGGCGAAGGCTGGCATGAGCTTAAATCAGGTTGATCTGGTTGAAGTGAATGAGGCGTTCGCTGCCCAGTACCTTGCTGTCGAACAGGAACTGGGTCTGGATCGTGCCCGCACAAACGTCAATGGTGGCGCGATCGCGCTTGGTCATCCGTTGGGGGCGACCGGTACCAGACTCGTACTGACCTTACTTCATGAGCTTCACCGACGCGGAGGCCGGTTTGGTTTAGCCACGGCGTGTATCGGTGGTGGCCAGGGCATCGCCATGATCGTTGAGCGGTTGTAACCGGGGCATCGGACGCTTTGTCCCGATTTTCCGATTTAATCCAAAATCTTGTGCAGGAACATGTCGATAGGTAAGACCAAATCGACATCACGATAGCCAAATCGCAGGTTTTTTAGACTGACCCACGCAAGAAGCTAAACGGCACAGGGCTTGCGAAATTTGTATTCGAAACGACCTTCTCTCCCCGCTCAAATCGAGCGCGAATTGGTCATAAAGATTTAATAGGTTCTGTGAAGGCTTAAACTTGCGAAAGACCACTGCGGCATGATAGAAGTCGCGCCTTGCGTTTCGAGCAATAATCCAATTTCCATTTTCCTTCGATTGCTGAATTCAGTCGCTCTCAGTTTGAATGCCCATCTGCGCTGCTCGCGGGGACGCGGTG
>DATJKB010000313.1:0-7715 GCA_035491875.1 Pyrinomonadaceae bacterium
TTCGTGAATCGTCATCTTGCCGAGACCGTGAAGCGCAACCGCGCGAGCAATCGCATCAGCCGGCATGTTCAGGATCGTCTCAAACGTCTGACGTGCGGCTTTCCAGTCACCGGTGTGGTGTCGCTGAAGTTCACCCAAATAACGCAAAGGTGTTGCGTCCGCAGGATCCATCCGATGTGCGCGTCTGTAGAGCGATTCGGCAAGCACATACCGTTCGGCAATCTCTGCTTTCAATCCGGCGCGCATTACACTTTCAATTCGTGCGCTCTCGCGTGCGTCGAAGATCGGCGACGCTGGAATGGCACCGACGTCTTCACCAAGCTTCTTCAATTCACTCGCGGCAGATTTTGCTTTCTTCGGAAACAAACACTTCTCCTGGGCTACCGGTTTCAACAAGGCGATAGCGCCGGCATTGTCTCCGCCCTTCATCTTCTCTTTGGCCGATTTAATGCTCTCATCAAGTGCGGCCTCGCGCTGCTTCATTTCGCCTTCGACGGCTTTTTCAACGATAGGCACGTTTAGTTTTCCGCCAACATTCTCGACCTTCTTGATTGGTGTGCCGTCAGGAGTTGCTAGCACCGCAACCGGGGGTTTGGAGTCGCCGATTATGTTTTTCAACTCGGCCAGTCCATAGTCACCAACTTCCATGGAAACACACTGGGCCGAGTAAAGAGTCAATAAGCGCGATGTTTTCATCGGCGACTTCTTTACTTCGTCGGTGCTTGCCGGAAACCAATAAAGGATCAATCCCTTCGTAGGCGCCCTGTTTGCTGCCCAAATGTTCCATGGCACGTTATAGACCGTCGGTGCTGGTCCACTATTACTGCTGCCGCCGGCAACACCGCCCGTGCCGCCACCGCCTCCACCGCCACAGGTGGCCCAAACAGGCGTCAATGAGAATGAGAGAATGAGAAGGGTCGCAAGGGTGCGTGAAAGTAGTGTTTTCATGGTGCCGAATTATACCTTTCGTTTGGTCTCAAAAGAAGGTCAGGAGCGAGCTATTCAGTATCCCGATGTGTCGGGATAGCGGATGGCCACGACTCAACGCGCGGTGGCTTGATATTGGGAGTTGAGTGGTGGCCATCCTCTACCGCGGACGGTACTGAATAAATTTCACGTGTCGGTCGTCGGCTGAGATGGTTGGTATTCGGAAATGGTGGCCTTTGATCTAAGAGGAGCATGAGCAGCAGGCAGGAGCAGCAGGCAGAAGCAGGAAATAGCATGGCTTTCCTGCCTCTGCCGACTGCTCCTGCTCCTGACTACCTGCGGCTAATTCCTGCGGTTTTACATAACTATTACCTTCGCCCCAGGCAATAGATCCTAAAATCTTTTGTGTTTTCCCCCACGCCTCAGTACCGGTTGACTGATGCAAAACGCGAGACGATTTGTTACGACAGCCGGTACTGAACACGATCTAAAAATCGAATACTTTGTTCGCTGCTACGGCGAAGGTAACGCACAGCGAGCATCAGAGCAGAGCGATGAATTACTAAAGCTCGCGCGTTAGCCCGATGGAAGGTGAGGAGGAGAAGGATGAAGGTTCTGCTCGTTAATCCGCAGTTTCCGGATACCTACTGGAGTTTTCGCCACGCGCTGTTTTTCGATGGCAAGAAGTCAGCCTATCCCCCGCTTGGACTACTCACTGTTTCCGCCCTGTTGCCAAAGACGTGGGAACGACGTCTGGTCGACATGGAAGTCAGAAAGCTCACTAGCGCTGACATCGAATGGGCTGACATGGTTTTTGTTACGGCGATGTTGGTCCAGAAAGAAAGTCTCTTAAAAGTAATTCAGCGAAGTAGGGCATTGGGGAAACGCGTTGTTATAGGTGGACCATACGTTTCCACTACAGAAAACCTTCCCGATGCTGACCACATTTTTATCGGCGAGGCGGAAACAACTTTGCCGGAGTTCTTTTCTGACCTGGAACGAGGCGAACCTAAGCCAGTCTATCGCGCACCTGACAAGCCGCCACTTTCCCTGACGCCTATTCCTGATTTCAAGCTCGCGGAATTGAATCGCTATTCATCGATGTCAATTCAGTACTCGAGAGGTTGTCCATTCAATTGTGAGTTTTGCGACATCATCGAAATCTACGGTCGGGTTCCGCGTACCAAGAGCAATCAACAGATGATCGCTGAACTCGACGCGCTGCGAACAACGGGTTGGCGCGGAACCGTCTTTATCGTTGACGACAACTTCATCGGCAACAAGCGCAACGTGAAAAAGTTGATGCCGGATCTTGTTCGTTGGCAAAAAGAGCACGATCATCCTTTTGCATTGTTGACGGAAGCAAGCGTCAATCTCGCCGACGACGATTCGCTGCTTGACTCGATGCGCGATGCCGGATTCCGCACCGTGTTCCTCGGCATCGAAACGCCAGTCGAAGAGAGTTTGAAAGAAGCCCAGAAGACTCAGAATCGTGGCAACTTGTTGGAGTCAGTAAAGAAGATCCAGAGTTATGGAATGGAAGTGATGGGAGGGTTCATTGTCGGATTTGATCATGATCCTGAAGATATCTTCCAGCGGCAGATCAACTTTATTCGCGACAGTGCAATTCCCCTGGCGATGGTTGGTCTTTTAACAGCTCTTCCAGACACCCAGTTGTGGCGTCGACTCAAACACGAAGGCCGGTTGCTGACTGAAAGTAACGGCAACAATACGAGTGATATGCTGAATTTTATTCCAAAGATGGATCCAAAGGTGCTAGTCGAAGGTTATCGTTCGATAGTGCAAACGATCTATAACTCGAGAGAGTATTACCAGAGAGCGTTGGAATGTCTCCGTAGGGTGTCGGGAACGCCTCCGGCTCCGATGCGGTATTCAGTCGCGAGCGGTCTGATGGCGTTGTCTCGCGTGGTAGTGAAGCTCGGTTTGCTTGATCGCGAACGGAAGGAATTTTGGCGCTTTTTCCGTCGCGCGCTCGTGGAGCATCGGGGTCAGTTTGCGCAGTCGATGCGTTTGGCAGCCATGGGATATCACTTTCGGAAACTGAACGAGTCGATTTGAGGACGGGAGAGACTTGGCCGCAGATTTTCGCAGATAAACACAGATCAGAAACCTAGGCTGCTGAAAGTCTATAGTTTTAGATCTGTGTGTATCTGCGAAAGTCTGCGGCTCAATTGTTTTTACGTTAAACTTCATCCATGGCCGCATCCCTCGACTCCTCCTCACGATCAGCATTTGCAGCTTTACGTCATCGGGACTTTCGCCTGCTATGGCTCGGGCAGATTATTTCTGTCACGGGTTCACAGATGCAGTTCGTGGCCATCAACTGGCACGTTTACCTCCTAACCAAATCAGCATTAGCGCTCGGACTGGTCGGCTTGTTTCGCGGCGCTCCGATAATTCTGTGCTCACTAATTGGAGGCGTTGTGGCGGACGCCGTCGATCGGAAACGATTAATGATGGCGACCCAGGCGTTGATGTTGGCGAGTGCTGCCGGCTTGGCGTTGATCACGTTGACCGGTTTGCAGAAAGTTTGGCCGATTTATGTGCTGAGTGCGCTGGCTTCCGCCGCCACTGCATTCGATATTCCCGCGCGGCAATCGTTGATGCCCGGACTTGTCCCTCCTGAAGACTTTCCAAACGCCGTCAGTCTCGGCTTGGTCGTTTTCAACGTCGCCACAATCGCTGGACCAGCGCTCGCCGGCCTGTTGCTCGCCGAACATGGACCAGCCCTTGTCTACGGACTTAACGCGGCATCATTTGTCGCCGTGATCGCAGCCTTGATCGCGATGCGCGCGAGCGGAAGTCCTGAGTTGCAAGGTGAGCGTCGACAAGCGCTGGGATTTGGAGCATTAATGGAGGGCTTGCGCTTTGTTTGGCGCACACCGATCATTGTTCAAACAATGACATTGGATTTTCTCGCAACGTTTTTTGCTTCGGCGACATTACTGTTACCGATCTTCGCGAAAGAAGTGCTGCACGTTGATGCACGTGGTTATGGATTTCTCGCAACCGGACCGGCGGTTGGTTCTGTTATCACCGCATTGGTGATGGCCCGCATTGGAACATTTAAGAAGCAAGGGCGACTGGTTGTGGTTTCGGTGGCCATCTTCGGTCTGGCAACAGCGGGCTTCGGCATCTCGCGAGTCTTTTGGATTTCTTTCCTGATGCTCGCGATCACCGGTGCAGCTGATACGGTGAGCACGGTGCTGCGTCAAACCATCAGGCAGTTGGCCACACCTAATTATCTACGTGGCCGCATGACGTCGATCAATATGATGTTCTTCATGGGCGGGCCGCAACTGGGAGAACTCGAAGCGGGGCTTGTTGCTTCAGCACTCGGTGCACCTCTGTCAGTTGTAACCGGCGGCTTCGGGTCACTGCTGTGTGCTTGTATCGCAGCGGTAAAATCGAAGAGTCTAATGAACTACGAAGGATAACTTTTAGACAGGAGTCCAGAATCACGAGATTTCAAAAAAAACGCAGAAATGAACTTGAGTCAGCACGCGTTCGCTAATAACTCTTTCGCCTGTCACTCGTAATCTTGTAATCCCGAAATCCTGTCAAAGCTTTTTACGCTTGTGTGGACTCCAGCTGAAACAAACACACACCAGGATCACGTCATTGCGCACGTGGTGGGCGCGACGGTCGTGGGTTATTTTGTGTTCGACGAAACAGCTTTTCTTCTCCTCGACATTGGCTTCATCTGGCACATGTATCTCGACGGTGAAATGGGATTACGGCCGCATCCTGTTGCCATCGCCGAACTGGAGACTGATCAGTTGACGAAGACTGAACTGCAAACGCATGTCGACGCAGCGTTACAACAACGGGCACACGATCACAGCAGTCTCTTTAACGCTCTACCGAATGCCAGTCCTATTCAAAGCGTTGATTTTTTTGTGCGTGAAAACTCACGTCGCCTGCTAATCGCTTGTGAGCAAGGAAGTATTGTCGTAGAAACATCGCTGGATTCAGGCGAGGTAAAGGTTATGGAAACGCCAAACGACGACAATCAAAATGAATTGGCTAACGTTGCCAGCGATGAGAGGGAATTTGTGCGGCAAACTCTGGCCGCCGAATTAGGACGCCAACCTACCGAGGAAGAACTCAACGAGTGGCTGCGCGAACATACGGAGAGCTATTAGTGAATAGTGAATCGTTGAGTCAAGATAAATAATCATCACTCCTCAATTTTCACTGAAATAGCTCAAGTCAAATAAACCAGTCATTGATTAGTTATCATTTGACAGTTATCAATTGTCATTTTGCGAGACCACCGACTTAATGTCGGTGGTACTTCAATTTCGAACCTAAGAAACGAGCGTCCGGATTACTTCCGGCGCGCTCCGCGCGCCGCGGTCCTTTGAGGTCGTCGCTTTAGGTTGAAACTGAGACTCCACCGACTTGAAGTCGGTGGTCTCCAAATGACAATCAATGACTCACCAATTCAGCTTGAGTGGTTTCAGCGGAGCTTGAGTGCTGATTGTTTTGTACGTTGCACTTGTTCAGCGGAGGTTGGATGTTATGCAACTTGAGGAGAAACAGAACGGGAGTGAAGCTCGCACCGAAAGAATTATATTAGTTGCGTGCTCGTGCTTCACTTCCGTCCCGTTTTTTAATCTCTGACGCTTTTATGAAATGACACTGATTTGATTGTCGACGGCTTTCACTCCTCTAATTCTTTGTATTGCCTGTTCGACTTGCTTCTTTAACTCCTCAGTTTTAACGACGCCCAGCAGTGTTACTTTCCCGTCCATTACAGTTGCCGTGATGCCCAGTTGCGACAGTGTCGGATCGTCTGCGATCTTTTTATCAATCGCCGTCTGGACACTTGCATCCTGATTCGCTGGCATTGTGCTGCCACCGGATGGTGCGCCTGGCGCAATGATTATCGGTGCCGGCTGCGTAACGGGTGCAGGTTGTTGAATAATGACCGGAGGCTGTTGCGCCGGTTGCTGCACGATCGTTGTGGGTGGCTGCGTTTGTTGCGCGGTCAGATTTGCATTTGGATCTGTCGTTGACTGGTTGCTCATCCAGAACAACACGAGGATCGTTATTAGAGCGATCGCTACAACAACCAGAACTCCGACCATTCCCGCGGATACACCACTTCGATCCGGTGTGCGCACTGCTTCTGTTTGAACTACCTCTCGCTTGGCCGTTGGTGTTTCGACCACGACGCGGCTCTTTCGAGTTTGTTCTTCATCGTATGACATTCGTCTTTCCTCCGTTGGTTCGCTATCACTAGTATCAATCAAGTAGATTTGAGTTCCATACTATCTGCGTTGGCGATTACGCGAGCTGATTGCGATTACTAATTTCTAAGATCCCAGTTCCTTCTTTTAGTACCGCACAAAGTGACCTTGAAACTTCATATAGCCTTTGGCAATCACTATTCCGCTGAGTAGACCAGCCAAAATTAGGGTTTTTGGTGGTGGTTGAGCGGAGATTGATTCGATTTGACTAGCAGGGCGTATGCTTTTAGGTCTCCGCGGATCAGTCTGGTTGAGATTAAGACAGCTGGACGTTAGCCCGAGGTCTTCAGATCAAGATGATCGCAGATGGCCTTAAATAGAGCGCGCGAACGTTTTACTAATTGTGCATCGTTCACTTAGCATCTACCGCAAATGACTACAGCGATTGTTCATCACCCCATCTTCAAACAACACGATACTGGTCCAGGTCATCCGGAAACTTCGTCGCGATACAGCGTCGTCATGGATGCTCTGAAGTCTGACGTCGCGCTCTGGGAAAAACTGCTGGAAGTTGAGGCTCAGGAAGCGCCGAAGGGAGATATCCAGGCCTGCCACTCACCGAACGTATATAAGATGATCGAGCAGGTGGTACGCGCCGGCTCCGGTTATCTCGACGCGGACACCGTCGTGTCGATGCGGTCCCTTGATGCGGCGAGATATGCAGCAGGCGCTCCTTGCCAGGCGATTGATCTGATCATGAGCGGTCAGGCGGCGAACGCGTTTGTGCCGGTGCGTCCGCCGGGACATCATGCCACGTCGGAAAGATCCATGGGATTCTGCCTATTTAATAATGTCGCCGTTGCCGCACGTTATGCCCAAAACAAGTATCGAGAGATTGAGCGGGTCGCAATCGTGGATTGGGACGTCCATCATGGAAATGGAACGCAGGGTATTTTCTACGACGATCCCTCGGTGTTCTTCTTTTCAGCGCACCAATATCCCTGGTATCCAGGCACTGGCGCCCGCGGCGAACACGGGACAGGTCGCGGTTTGGGTTATACGTTGAATCTTCCGCTCAGAGCCGCGACACCAGCCGATGAACACAAAAGAGGCATTGAGGCAGCAGTCGAACAGATGTCAGCGAAATTTTCTCCCGATTTGATCATTATCTCTGCTGGCTTCGATTCGCATCGTGAGGATCCATTGGGTCAGCTGCTTCTGAAAGACGACGACTTTGTGGCAATGACGTCAGTGATGAAGCAGTGGGCGGCGGAGACTTGTAACGGCCGTCTGGTTTCTTGTCTTGAAGGCGGTTACAACCTTGAGACCTTGGGCGAGACCGTGCGGCGTCACGTGGAAGAGCTTCAAAGGAACTAGCCTGCATTGAGCACTCAACGCGGTGTATGAGGTGGTACTGACCTCATAGATAGCGAGGATTTAGCTCACTTTGCTATCATCCTTCGCGCTTCTCGATTCTGGATGGGCCATAAGCGACTAACCCAGATCCACATCGCCCCGTTTTGTTGCTGCCCAGGAATAATTAACAAAACACTTGAGCGAATCACTTTCCCC
>DATJKB010000314.1:0-12437 GCA_035491875.1 Pyrinomonadaceae bacterium
AATGATTCGAACCATTTAATTCATCGCCCAGGACGCGCGACTAACAGGGCAGGTTTCAGTCATGAACCTCTACAAATACGCATCACCCACGAACTTCTATCCACTCGCAGGAAAAATGATCCCGTGGTTTGCGATACCTGCGGCGATCCTATTTCTCGTAGGCTTGTACGTTGGATTCTTTGTCGCGCCGACCGATGCACAACAAGGCGACGCCTACCGCATTATCTTTATTCACGTGCCCGCGGCATGGATGGGAATGCTGCTTTACGTGCTGCTCGCTATTTATGCCGGTATTGGTTGGGCCTTTAATGCTCGACTGTCGTCGATGATGGCGTCATCCATCGCTCCCACTGGGGCGTTATTCACGTTCATTTCACTAGTAACCGGCGCTCTATGGGGCAAACCTACGTGGGGAACCTATTGGGTTTGGGATGCACGAATGACGTCAACGCTTATTCTGCTCTTTTTATACATCGGCTTCATCTCTCTTCAGGCTTCGATCGATGATACCCGCCGCGCAGATCGCGCAGGCGCAGTGATCGCGCTCGTTGGCGTGATAAATGTTCCAATCATCTACTACTCGGTTCAGTGGTGGAACACACTGCATCAGGGAGCTACACTACGTCTTCTAGAGAAACCAACAATTGTGCCGAAGATGTTGGCCGCAATGTTGATAATGTTAGCTGCTTGCTGGTTGTATTCAATCGCTGTCGTGCTGCTTCGCTTAAGGTGCACGATTGTCGAGAGAGAACAAAACGCGGCCAGATTCGCGGAGGCAACCTAAAATGGATTGGTCAATGGGTGGTTACGGATTCTACGTGTGGGGATCTTATCTCTGCACGTTTGTGGTGATCGGCCTGGAAGTTTTCAGCCTGGTCAAACGTAAACGCGCTTGTGCGCAGCAATCAAAAGCAGAACCCCAAGAGAGACTTAGGGGGCCCGAGTCGTCTTACGTCGCGCAGGCAAGATGAAACGCGTGGAATCAGGCAGTGAAAACAGGTGCTTTACACGCAAAACCAATTACAGAACGGGAGCGAAGCCACCGATTTCAAGTTACATTGAGCTGATCGGCTAGTTGAAGTCGGTCGCTTCGCTCCCCTTCTGCAATCTCAGCGAAGTTCTAAGGTAGTAAGGATTATATGAAACGCCGTCATAAACGTATCGGGTTTATTATCGCTGGCTTGGCCGCATTAAGCGTCGCTGCTTACCTTGTAGCGAGCGCTTTTCGTAACAACCTCGTCTTCTTCTTTAGCCCAACACAAGTCGCCGCTCGAGAAGCACCGGTTAATCGTACCTTTCGAATCGGAGGTTTGGTTCAGGAGGGCACACTGAAGCGTGATCAGGATGGCTTGACTGTGCGCTTTACTGTTACCGATACTGCCGCCAGTATCCCGGTAGTCTACAAAGGTATTCTTCCGGATTTATTCAAGGAAGGCCGTGGGTGTGTCGCTCAGGGACGAGTCGGCGGCGACGGTGTCTTCTACGCTGAATCTGTTCTAGCCAAGCACGACGAGAATTACATGCCTCCGGAAGCAGGCCAAGCCATCGACAAAGCAAAGCACGCTCAAAAAGCTGCGACTACAGTAGTCGATAATTAATGCAAATATGATCCCGGAAATTGGTCAGTTTGCGTTAATCATTGCGCTTCTCCTGGCGGTTACACAGGCGACGCTGCCATTGGTCGGAGCGTCGCGTGGCAACCAGCAGTGGATGGCATTAGCTGCGCCCGCCGGCCAGGCACAATTCATCTTCGTTGCCATTGCTTTCTGCTGTCTCGGCTACTCATTCATCAGCAACGACTTCTCTGTTCTTAACGTCGCGACGAACTCCAACTCACAACTGCCGCTACATTACCGGCTAGCAGCAACGTGGGGTTCTCACGAAGGCTCTCTGTTGTTGTGGACCTTGATGCTGTCGCTTTGGACTGTGGCCGTCACGCTTTTCAGTCGCCACCTTCCCGACGAGATGATCTCGCGAGTGATTAGCGTGATGGGAATTGTCAGTGTCGGCTTTCTCCTGTTCATGCTGCTGACCTCAAATCCTTTCACGCGCGTTTTGCCTGCTCCAGTTGACGGTCGCGATTTGAATCCTCTGCTCCAGGATCCAGCGATGGTCGCACACCCACCGATGCTCTACATGGGCTACGTGGGATTCTCAGTCGCTTTCGCTTTTGCGATCGCCGCATTGATTGGTGGAAAGCTTGATGCGACATGGGCCCGTTGGTCACGGCCATGGACCACAGTTGCGTGGATGTTCTTGACATGCGGTATCGCACTTGGAAGCTGGTGGGCCTACTACGAACTCGGGTGGGGTGGCTGGTGGTTTTGGGACCCGGTTGAGAACGCGTCGTTCATGCCGTGGCTCGTTGGAACAGCTCTGATCCATTCGTTGGCCGTAACTGAAAAACGAGGCGGCTTTAAGAGTTGGACTGTGCTGCTGGCGATTGCGGCGTTCTCACTTAGCTTGTTGGGCACATTTTTGGTCCGCTCGGGTGTCTTAACCTCTGTTCACGCGTTCGCCACTGATCCCAAGCGCGGTATTTTCATTCTTGCGTTCCTGGCATTTGTGATCGGCGGTTCGTTACTTCTTTATGCGTGGCGGGCGAAACAAGTTGGACTTGGTGGCAAGTTTGATGTGATCTCAAGAGAGTCGCTGCTGTTGTCGAATAACGTACTGTTGACGGTCGCGGCTGGTTCGGTGCTTCTCGGCACGCTTTACCCCTTAATCGTCGATGCGCTGGGAATGGGTAAACTCTCAGTTGGTCCACCGTATTTCAATCTGGTGTTTGTACCGCTGATGGCGCCCGCGATGTTTCTGATGGGGATTGGCCCCATCGCGCGTTGGAAGAAAGCGAGTTTGCCTGAATTAGCAATCCGGTTGCGCTGGGCTTTCGTCATCAGCGCCGTCACGGCCCTTCTACTTCCCTTCGCACTGGGTAAGTGGAAACCTCTGCCGAGCCTGGGATTACTTCTGGCGTTTTGGATCACGACAACGGGGCTGCTGAACCTGTGGGAACGTGTTCGCGTCACATCCGGACAGCTTACGGTATTTCAAAAGCTGCGGACGCAAAGTCGCAGCTACTACGGAATGCAGCTCGCGCACTTTGGTGTCGCCGTGTTCGTCGTCGGCGTCACTATGGTCACTGGTTATCAAACAGAGCAGGATGTGCGCATGGGAATTGGCGACACGATCACTGCTGGAGGTTACGAGTTTAAGTTCAACGGCGTAACGGAAGTTACGGGTCCTAACTATCGCGCTGGCCGTGCAGAGATGATCGTGAGTAAAAACGGTGCCGAGATCGAGCGCATGTATCCCGAGAAAAGGAACTACACCGCGAGCGGAAGCGTGATTACCGAAACTGCGATAGACAGCGGCCTTACGCGTGATCTCTACGTTTCGCTTGGAGAACCGATAAACAACGGCGCGTGGAGTGTGCGAGTCTATTACAAGCCGTTTGTCGGATGGATTTGGGGAGGCGCGGTACTAATGGCAATCGGAGGCGGTCTGGCAGTTAGCGATCGCCGGTACGCGTTGGCAACACGAAAGCAGAAAGAAGCCGAAAAGGCGAAGAAGAAAGTGGAAGTTGTGACCGCTCCCATAACCGCTCGGGTGGGAATTGAACCGGAACAAACGTAAAAAAGTCGCAGTAAGGAAGTTGTCGTCATGGAGGTCCATTTCCGGAGAACAGGCGAACGTCGTTACGCCGTGATCATTAATCGGAAAGATTTACCGATCGTAGAAAAGGATCCTGCCCCGGGATTTGATCCGCTGCTTCCTCACGATCTGATGCACCTTGTTGTTGAAAGCGAGCTTGGTCTTACTCGAGGAATATTTGGTCAGCTCGCAAGTGGCGGAAATGCCGGGTCATTTTGGGTCCAATCACCTGAGAAAAAGAGCCGCGACGCAACCCGCCGACGTCGAAGGAACGTTAAACGCGGAGCGAAGCTTCTCAGAGCGGGCCGTGAGGATTGTGCACAGTCGGAGCGAGCTACGTACATTTGTTGGTACGAATGGTTATCTCGTTCGCGTGATCCCCAGCGCAAAACCCAGGCGTCTAAAATGATCGGCGAAGTGAAACACCTGTGGTTATTGTCGCCCAGGTCGGAGAACGACGCTCTTAACGAAGAGATTATCGGCCGGGTGTGCGCACGCCTCGACACTTTAAGCGCACGCTGGTCACGTCTCGGCATCGGCGAAAATCTGACTGTAGAATGGCCGGAGAAAAACTGAGACGTTTGTTATGACTCGGTATCTTATTCCACTGGTTATATTCGGTGTGCTCGTCGTATTCCTGGCGATTGGACTAGGTCGCGATCCGCATGAAGTCCCTTCCCCGCTCATCAACAAACCGGCTCCGCCTTTCAAGCTGGCCCAACTGAAGGATCCGTCAAAGACTTTCTCTGCTGAAGAGATGCGTGGCCGCGTTTGGTTGCTGAATGTCTGGGCTTCGTGGTGCATAACCTGTCGCGATGAACATCCACTGCTGATTGAGTACGCGCGCGGTGGAGCTGTGCCAATCTTCGGATTGAACTACAAAGACAAACCCGAAGACGCGCTCGCCTGGCTGGGTGAATTGGGTGACCCGTATGTTCTGAGCGTTTCAGATCTCGATGGTCGGATTGGGATCGATTACGGCGTGTACGGCGCCCCCGAAACTTACCTGATCGATAAGCAAGGTGTGATTCGCTTCAAGCAGATAGGACCAGTCACACCAGATATCTGGACAAAGAACATTCTTCCGCTGGTTCAGGAGATGAATCGCCAAGGTGGTAGTAGGTAGATGAGTAGTAAGCGAATGCTTATTTGGAGTGCGGTGACCTGTCACCGCTTTGTTATGCGGCAGCTTGGTGCCGCTGTGAGGAAAGCGGCGATCCCGACTTGTCGGGACCGCACTCCAAATAGATTCTTGCGAGTTTTCGTATCCATCGTTTTGATCGGTTCCGCTGCGATAGCCGCAAGCGCGCAACTCAGACGCCCTATCAGTAACGACCCTCCGGATCCAGCGGTTGAGCAACGCCTCGCAAAACTCTCACAAGAATTGCGTTGTCTCGTTTGTCAGAACGAAACGCTTGCCGACTCGCGCGCGGATCTTGCTGAGGATTTGCGCGAAGAGATTCGCACTCAAATTCGCGCCGGTAAGAGCGACCAGGAGATCATCGCTTTTCTCACTCAGCGGTATGGTGACTTCATTCTTTACCGCCCACCGGTTAGGCCGAAAACATATCTTCTCTGGTTTGGTCCATTCGTGCTTCTACTGGCAGGCCTCGCACTCCTCTTTCGATACGTAAAACGCCGCAGAGATATGATTGACGAGCAGCCCTTGAGCAACGCTGACCGAGCTCAAGCCGAAAAATTGCTCAGCTCAGCTCCTCGAAAGGAAACCACGTGATTCTGTTCTGGGTAATTTGCACAATCCTGGTCGTCATCGCGCTGGCCTTCATACTGCCTCCGTTGCTTCAACGCTCCGGAACAACCCAGGCTGCGAGTGACAAGGAGAGGCGCGAAGCGAATATCGAAATATACCGCGATCAACTTACTGAACTTGAGACGGATTTACACAACGGCATTGTTAGTAAGGATCAGTATCAACAAGATCGCGACGAGATTGAGCGACGATTATTGGAAGACGTGAAGCACCGCGAATCGGAAACGAAGACGACCGTGGATTTCAGGAAGCGCAATGTTGTCTACGCGCTTGCCATCGGCCTACCCTTGGTCGCTGTACTCTTCTATCTAAAGGTCGGCGAGTTGAAAGCACTGTCGCCATCTGAGGTCCAGAGACCTGCGGTTGAGCCATCGAGCCAGATGCGCTCGCAACAGCAGATCGAGGCAAACGTCTCAGCGTTGGTGGAGCGGTTGAAGTCCAATCCCAACGATGCGCAGGGTTGGGTGATGTTGGCGCGTTCTTATGCTTCTAAGGAACGTTATGCCGAAGCGTTGGGCGCGTTCGCCAAAGCTACCGAGTTACAACCCAATAACGCTGATCTTTGGGCTCAATACGCTGTTGCCGCAGCGATGGCTAACAACAGGAAACTCGAGGGCCAACCACTGCAGCTCGTGAACACGGCGCTTAAGATCGATCCCAACAACACAACGGCTCTCGGTCTAGCAGGCACCGCGGCTTTCCAGCGGAAGGAGTACAAGCAAGCGATTGACTACTGGTCGCGCGTGCTGAAGAATGTTGAGCCCGGATCTGAAATCGCGAGTCAGGTTCAGCAACGAATTGATGAGGCCAAATCATTAGCGAAGAATAACTAGGTTTGAAAAGGAGATTGTGTTATGGCGCAACGGAAAATCATCGACTGCAGACTGTATCCTAATGATAAGGGTTGCACTCTGAGTATCGAAGGAACCGAAGAAGAAGTGCTTCAGGCAGCGACCTATCATGCTGTGACAATGCACGGGCACACAAACGACCCGGAGCTTCGTGATGCTATAAAGTTAATGATGCACGACGTCAACCCTCAGAGCGCGACCGCAAAGTAGATGAACAGAGAGAACCTTCTTTTCTCGATAATCGGGATCTTGTTTGGATTCATCGTCGGCTTCATGTTTGCGAGCACGATGAATCAGAAGTATGGACCAGGCGCGCCGACGCCGACCGCCAGTCAGAACCTCCCGAGTGATCATCCGCCTCTCGGAGCGAACGCCGCCGCAAATCCCGCAGGAATGCAGGCTGAAGTAACGGCCTCGATCGAGAAGGCGCGAAGCGAACCGAAGAACTTTGAAGCGCAACTTAAGGCTGCTGAGCTCTATTACCAGATCCAACGTTATGACCAGTCGATCGAATACTTGCTCAAGGCGAACCAACTGAAGCCTACTGATTATCAAACCGTGGTGAATCTCGGAATGGTGAATCTTGACGCAGGACATTACGACACGGCTGAGAAGTGGTATCGTGCGGCGCTGAAGATGAAATCAGACGATGTGATGGTTCTCGCCGGCATGGCTGAAACGATGCTTCAGAAGAAGGATGCTAAAGAAGCTGAGACTGCCATCGCGCAACTCGAAAAAGCAGATCCGAACAGTCAGGATCTACCGAGATTTAAGAGTCTGCTGGAAGGACTAAAGAAGAACAACTGATTTTCGAGCCTGTAAAGAGCGGCGTTGCCAATAAAAAATACCACCTGTTTCATACAGGTGGTATTAACTTTTGATAGCCCGTCTGCGATGGTGTTACTGAGGCTGGATCGACATCTTCACCACGTTCGCCAGCAGAATACGATCGATCTTTCCGTCCTTCCCAATCACAAGAACCGCACCATTCTCGATCGTCACTCGTTTGACGCGACTCATCGATTGATTGATTAGCGTCCCGTCGTTCGTCTCGATGATCAGTCGCGGTCCGCTCTCTGCGGCTTCAGGTTTGGGTTCGGTTTTCGGCTCTGCATTTGGTTCCGAGGGACGACTTGCAGTCGTAGTCGATCCGCGTCTTGATGTGCTTCGCGCTGGCGGTTTTGGTTTAGGTGCTGGTTCAGTCGCCGTCGGCTCTTCGGTCTTGGCTGTATCGACAGGCGTTTCTGTTGCCTTAGGTGTCGTTGTAGTCGTTCGTCGTGCTGTTGGTGTTGTGGGCCGACGACCGCGAGCCGTCCGCGGTGTGGGTCTCGCAGGTGCGACCTCAGCAGGCTTCTCGGTGACTTCGGGTGATGGCGATTCGACCGGAGTCGGAGCTGGAGTCGGTTCCGGAAGAGCTGGAACAGTTGCAACTTCGCTGAGCGGCGGGGGCGGCTCGTCGATCCGAGCGCCGACAGAAGATGCGCGTCGACCATTCCTATTGCTGGGTGCAGCTCCCGTTGCAGATGTACCAGCCTCGGCTATATCAGAGCCTTCGATCGGGAGAAACGATCCCGAGAAGAATAACTGATATGTCCCTTCCTCATCGTTCGGCGTTCGCGCCTGCACTCTCAGGACCAGGTCTTCCGTCTTTCGTAGATAAATTCCCTTGGTAACTGGCGTGGTGCTTTCCGCGTACAGAGTAAGTTTAAGTAACGGCCGTAGCGTTCCTGCAGTAAAGACGTCGATGTCGCCATTGAGATTTCTGCTTTGAACAGTAATCACTAAATCGCCGGCAGTGCCGTGAAACGCATAGAAATGATTGGTTAGCCTGGCATCGCCCAGGTCTCGGGCCTGGATCCGTCCAATAAGATTCTTGTCGTGAACCGGCGTCGGATAATTTGCATCAGCCGATTGTGCAAATACGAATACGGCTGACGTCAGCAGGATCGACATCGACGAGATAAGTCGAAGAGCAATTGTTCGTGTGAAATTCATCTGCAACTGCCTGGCGGCCGCCAAAGCATAACAGATTATTCTCCCAGCTAGAATTAACCGGTGACCTTGCGAGACCACCGACTTCATGTCGATGGTTCTTCAGTTTTGCCCTAACAGCAGAGACAAGACCTCCGGCGCGCGTTTGCGCGCAAATTCTGGGTACGCAGGCTTAGGTTGAAGGTGATCCTCCACCGACATGAAGTCGGTGGTGTCCGCGCATGTTATTCTGACCTCATGAAGTATTGGAGTTTATTCTTTCTTCTCCTCATCATTTCATTCAATGCAATCGCCCAGACGACTTGGACAAGCAAGCTCGATAAGGACGTTCGCTTCTATCAACCCACGGACATGGGGGTATTGATAGCCGGCACAGAAAAGTCGGTCTATGGTATCGACGCATCCACTGGCGATGTGTTGTGGCGCCGCAAAGACAGTTCGCTCGATGAAACCGATGTAGCGCCCATCCCGGGAACGGATCTACTCCTTCTGAGTTACCAAAAAGGATCGAACACCCGTGTCGAGGCAGTCGATATTCTCAGTGGCGATACCATCTGGCGCAGCGAAAAGATCAAGGGCGCGGTGATGCAAGTCGCCGTCGACCCTAACAGCAATCTGCTGGCAGTTGTATTGGCGAAAGACGCAAAGGAACGCGCGCGCGCAGGCTTCAAAAAGCGCCCGCTGCTTCACGTTCTCGATCTCGCCACAGGTGATGAACTCTGGAAACACGAAGCCAGCGAAGTTGAAATGATGCCGGCTCGCTGGCCTGAGGGTTCCTCAAAAGAAGTTGAATACACGCTCGACAATTACTATCCGCCTGCATTTGTCGATGGCCGTCTTTTTCTCTTTTACGAAGGAATAACGTCGTTCGACGCACGATCAGGCAAGGAACGTTTGCGCGAACGCTATCGCGTTAACGAAGAAGGCCTCGCCTTGACGGAAGCCGAACCCATTTTCGCGCCAGACTTTGTTTTCACTTCTGGTCGTGGTCACGTTCGCGCCATCTCGCGTAGAACTGGTGACACTGCCTGGGAAGCAAATGATCTCGGAGTCACTCCCGAACTAATCCTCGTCGGTGACGTGCTGTACGTGAGAACCGGCGGCCAATTCACAAAACTAAAAGACGGCGAGACTGAGGACAAGGGATCCTACGGGATCAGTGCCATCGATGCCCGGAATGGAAAAGTGTTGTGGCGTTACAAAGGGGCCGATAAAGGAATCACGAACCTGCTCATTCCCGGTACAAACGTACTTGCGGTCGCCGATCGCGACGATTTGATATTCGTCGACACCATCACTGGCAAGCGCACTACAAAGGTGTCTCACCGAATCGAGCGCGCTTCGTTTGGCTTGCTGAATGAACGTGGCGATGTAGTGATTGGCGGCCAAAATGAGATCGCGGCGTTCGATCAGCGCAGTGGCCGAGAATTATGGCGCGTCAGACACACACCGCCTGGTCGCGGATTACTTCGCACAGTCGGCGCGATAGCCGCGCGCGCTGCTTCACTATATTTCCGATACGGAGGCACTGCCACGACGGCATTTCGTGGCATTCAAATCGCGCGCTCAGTAAGTAGCTTGAGTTGGTCCGGACTAGCAGCCCGATCGTCTTTTTCAAATCTGCAAACACTGGCTACTAACTCGGCTCGAAACTACGGAGTGTCGCGCTTCAGAGAGTTTGGCATCGCATCGAAAGTGCGCGGCGTAACCGCCGGATCAAGACCGACGATTTCAGCAAACATCGGCACTCGTCCGCGATCCGTTAACGTCGAAGAGCGATTGCTCGATCGACTCGATCCCGCAAACCAACTCGAGCGCTTGTCACGCTTTTTGTGGCATCGTGAACGACTAGCAGCTTTGCGTGGTCAGTGGATGTACTTCTACACCGACCTGAAAGGCCGTGACGGAAATGGCCTGGCGGGGGTTAATGTAAACACGGGACGGAGTGAGCGCCAGATCAGGCTGAGTGATCTCGACGAACGGTTCGTTACCGACGAAACCCTTGGCCTTATGTTCGTGGCTAACGGGAATCGAGTGATTAGTTATTCCGTATCCAGTCATTGAGCCGCAGGCTCCACATCCAGACGCAGATCAGACGGAGGGGGTATCTGTAATCGGCGGTTTCTGTGTCAACTGCGGCTCAAACTTGCGAAATGCCGCTGCTATTTGGTCGAGTAATTTGGTCCAAGTCGCGATGCATCACCCTCGCACAGCGTCTTCACCAATTCCCCGTGAAAATAATCCGGCATCGATGCTTCGGTGCCAACACGTTGTCGATAGTGCTGGCGTGATTTATCGATTGGGTCTTTCAGCAAGTCGTAAATATTTTGCGTCTCACTTGGGTCCTGCCCATCGATCTTGTCCATGTAATACAACTTGATCTCAGAGATCAGCACGCGCGCAAGTCGCTGAGCCGACTGATGAGCTTTGCCATTCACTGCCGCAACGTCGACCGTTGTTTGCACCGTTGGCGCCTTCGCTACGGTATTCGGCTTCGACGCGACCTGCCCTAATTGGCGTTCAGTAACCGCACTTGCTGAAGAGGAAGTGTGGGGAGCAGCGTTATCGGGGCAGTCTTCCGCAGCGGTGGATCTAGATGTTCCCAGTTGCTGTAAATAATTCCACGTAACGGCAGCAACCAACGCTATCCAGCTGCGGAAGCGTTTAAGGTTCTTCATATAGGGTTTAGTTAACGGCGACTGGCTCCGGCGCTGAGTGCTCTTTCTTCGCGTTGCCGTGTGATTCAGATTTGGATTTCTTCGACGGGTCGCCGACCTGTAATTCACAGTTACCGAAACTCACCTGTAATCTGTTTCCGCCAGACTCCTGCAGTTTCACTTCCAATGCGGCGGAACGGATCACCGTATTTTCACTGACACTGCCCGACAGCTCCACACTTTCAGCATCAATCTCGCCACCGAGCGAACCCTGTGACTTCAACTCTTTTACCTTGATCTTCCCTTGAACGCTTCCCTCGTTCGTCAAAGTCAGCGCCGGCGCAGATACTTCGCCTCTCACCTGACCACTGACGACAACAGGACATTGCGAGCGCATCACGCCCTCAAACTCGGTGCCGTTTTCGATTACTGTCTGTTTCGCGGTTTTATTGTCTGACATGAATGCCTTCCTTTTGATTTTGAATTTCGGTTATTTCTGAATTTTTAACCTGAGCACGCAACCGTGCTCGAATGCGAACTCTGTCATCGTGGGCGGCTGTTGTACCGAGCCGCTCATGATTCCGTCTTTACGAACCGTAACTCGCCTTGGTCCCACAATGCCTGGACCCTTGCCGTTCTCTTTAAATTCGCCTTGAATGTCGATCTCGCCGAAACCGACAACCTGACAGCCTTGCATCACACCGTGTTTGCCAAGCCGCAATACTGCGCCCGTTCCGAGGGAGATTGAACAGTTTTCGAAACGACTTTCAATCTCGACCTCCGATTTGTCGCCGAACTCGAGCGCCGCATTACGCAGAACATCGCCCTGGCCAAAGAAACGTTTACCCTGGCCTGACCCTGACGAGCTTTGGCCAGCACCAATTTTCATCGCCTGATATTGTTCTGCCAGCGTGCCGCCCGACGTTTTTTCGCCACTGCCGGACGCGGATAAGTCGACCCATTCAGCTACCACTTCAACCAGGTTATCGACGTCCAGTTCACAACCGTGAAGCTTGGCGCCGGTCATTACAGTCGCGTTGAGCTTCGCATTGCGCAGATTGGAGTCGCGCAGGTCGGCACCGGCAAGAATTGCTTCTTCAAAGTTAGCTTTCGCCAGGTCAGCGCCGTTTAGGTTGGCGTTTGAAAAATCCGCGCCGCCGACATACGCATCGCGGAGATCGGCATTGGCAAGCTGAGCACCTTGCAGAGAGGCGCCGCCGAGATTAGCCGCTTCCATCTGAGCGTAGTTGAGGCGCGCGCCAGATAAGTTCGCGCGTTCGAGCATTGCGCCTTCGAGGTTCGCACGACTCAAATCGGCGTCCTGCAAATTGGCGCCCTGAAGATTTGCGCCTTCGAGGTCTGCCTTCTGCAAATTGGCGCCCTGCAAATCAGCGTTGGCAAGATATGCATCGCGGAGGTTCGCATTCGAGAGGTTCGCGTTACGCAGGTTTGCCTCTTCAAAGTTGACTCCTTCGAGATCTGCGCGGCGCAGATTCGCACTCTCGAGATCGG
>DATJKB010000315.1:0-4370 GCA_035491875.1 Pyrinomonadaceae bacterium
ACGTTACTTCGTGGACTAGATGGAGATCGATATAGATAAGCGCCGGCTCACCCGGCGATTGGCGAACGATGTGATTGGACCAAATCTTGTCGAGAAGCGTACTCATTCGCTCGATACATCCAAACAAACTCAACTACAGAACGGGAGCGAAGCGACCGATGTCAAGTTACGTTGCGCACTTAGTTTGTTGACATCGGTCGCTTCGCTCCCGTCTGTAGTTGAGTCATTACTTCACGGTTCAATTCATCACGGAAAAAACCAAAGTTCTATACAGCATGATAAGCGTGCCGCAGATCAGCAAGCTCCGCCACGGACTGACAAACCATCTCTCCTATGTCCGATGTGCTGGCCAGGAAACCACTTCCATCGCCAGCGATGTCGGGTGTGCGGAATCCTGCTGCCAACACGTGTTCGATCGCCGCGTCAATGTCGGCAGCTTCCTGCTCGAGATTTGCCGAATAACGCAACATCATCGCCACTGAAGCAATCGCGCCAAAAGGATTCGCGATACCTTTGCCGGCAATGTCAGGGGCGGAGCCGTGAACCGGCTCGTACAAACCCACCTCTCCTCCGATACTCGCCGAAGGCAGCATCCCGAGCGATCCGGTAATCACCGCTGCTTCGTCAGATAAAATATCACCAAACAGATTCTCTGTAAGCAACACATCGAAGCGCCGCGGATTAGTGATCAAATGCATCGCACACGCATCGACGTAAAGATGCTCGACCTCGATGTCTTTGTAACCTTCGGCAACTCGCGACACAGTCTGACGCCACAGCTGTGATGTCTCGAGCACATTTGCTTTGTCGACAGAGGTTACTTTCCGCCGACGTTTGCGAGCGGCTTCAAATGCAACATGCGCGACTCGTTCAATCTCCTCGACGGAATAACGCATTGTGTTAATCGCCACGCTTGTCCCGTTCGTTCCCGAGAAACCGCGTGGCTCACCAAAATACAATCCGCCGAGCAATTCACGGACGATGAGGATGTCAGCACCGCTCCTGACCTCTTGGCGCAGTGCCGAACACGAAGCAATCGCTTCGTAGGAAATCGCCGGACGCAGATTCGCGAAGCCTCCCAGAGCTCGTCGCAGTAATAGAAGGCCAGCTTCAGGTCGTTGCTGGGAGGGAAGATGATCGTATTCGGGAGAGCCTACTGCGCCAAGCAGCACAGCGTCGCTCATCAAACAAGAGTCAAGAGTTGTGCGCGGGAGCGGAGAGCCGGTGGTGCGGATTGCGATTCCACCAATTGGCTGTTCGTCAAATTCAAATGACTGTCCGCCGATGGCTGCGATAGTTTTCAAAACACGAACAGCTTCGGCAGTTACCTCGGGCCCAATACCGTCGCCAGGAAGAATTGTGATACGGAACGTCATGTTCTTTCTCTTTATGAGATCTGAAATCTGAGATCTGTACTTTGTTCTTTGTTCCTTGTTCTTTGTACTGTGTTCTTGGTAAGTAACCAATTACCAAGTACTAAGAACTAAGTACCAAGTACTAACTGTTCACGCTGCCGCTTCAATCACAGCCTTCTCCGACAACAACGAAATCAAATCCTGATCGTAAATGCGTTTTTTGCGATCAGCCAGACCGGTAAACCGCGCATAGGCAACGTCGAGCTCCCTTTGTGTAAGTTCAAAGCCCAACTCTGTGTAGCGAAGCGATAACGCATGCCGGCCCGAATGCTTTCCAAGCACCAACGAATTGGCAGGAACGCCAACAGACTCTGGCGTCATGATCTCGTAACACAGCGGATTGTTGATGACGCCGTGCTGATGAATCCCCGCCTCATGCGCAAAAGCATTTCGTCCAACTATCGCCTTATTGGGTTGAACGTCGAAACCAACAATCTGCGAGAGCACCTGGCTTATTGGATAGAGCTGCGTCGTATCAATCGCTGTCGCAAACGGCAATCGATCAGCGCGCACGCGCAGCGCCATCACGATCTCCTCCAATGATGCGTTGCCGGCTCGCTCACCGATGCCGTTAATTGTGCACTCAACCTGTCGCGCCCCCGCTTCGATTGCTGCCAAACTATTTGCGACTGCCAGACCGAGATCGTTGTGGCAGTGAACGCTGATGACAAAGTCGCGATCGCGCACGACGCGCTTCTTAACTTGTTCAATGAGGCCGCCGAATTCTACCGGCGTCGTGTAACCAACTGTGTCGGGAACATTCAGGATCTTCGCTCCAGCTTCAACTGCCGTATCAAGCACCTCAAAGAGATACTCTGGATCACTGCGCGTTGCGTCTTCCGCCGAAAACTCGACCTCTTCAGCATACGAACACGCCTGTTGGACAGCTTCGCGCGTCATTGCCAACACTTCGCGGCGCGACTTCTTTAGCTTGTGTTCGAGATGAATGTCGGAGGTGGCGACGAACGTATGAATCCGTGGATGCGCCGCACCGGCGAGCGCCTCCGCAGCACGAGCGACATCCTGCTCGGCGGTGCGGCATAGCGCGGCGACCGTTACCTTTCGACACTTCGCGGCTACTGCTTTCACCGCGGCAAAGTCGCCTTCCGAGGCAATTGGAAAACCCGCTTCGATAATGTCGACTCCGAGCGTTTGGAGCTTCGTTGCCACGCGGACCTTCTCATTGAGGTTCATAGAACAGCCTGGCGACTGTTCGCCGTCACGCAACGTTGTATCGAAGATCTTCACTGTCTCTTTTGGCATTGGCATAGAGATAAGACTCCTCCTGTGGGCAAGGCCCAGATCCTAGGCTTTGGGGGGCCTGCAAGTCAAAGTTATAATTTTTATAGAAAGATAATAAGTTGTGATAGGATAAGCTGGCCCAACAGATAGGATAAGTTTGAGGGAAGTTCCAGCGTGGACGTCAATCAACTGGAAGTTTTAATCGCGGTGGCCAGGGAGCAAAGCTTCTCCCGCGCCGCGCAAAGCCTTCATCGCACGCAGCCCGCTGTGAGTCAGGCCATTCGTCGCCTGGAAGTAGAGCTAGGCGAACCTTTATTTGATCGTTCGTCGAAGGATGGGACCCTGACCGCTGCCGGTCGTGTGTTGTTCGACTTTGCCGAGCAGATGTTGAACCTCCGGCAGGGTGCACATCGAGCGATCCGAGAACTCAAGGACCTGCAGCACGGCAAGTTGGCCCTGAGCGCCAACGAATACACGGTGATGTATCTGTTGCCCGTACTCGCAGTGTTTCGCGCTCGACATCCCCACATAAAGATTGAAGTGAAACGTAGTTTGGCCAGCCGGATCGCGTCAGAGGTGCTGGGCCGTGGCGTCGAAATAGGAGTCGTTACGTTCAAGCCAACCGACGCTGCGGTTGCATCCATTCCCGTAGTCAGCGACGAACTCACGTTAATCGTCGCGCCTGAACATCCACTCGCGGCAAAGCAGGTCGTATCTGTGAGAGAACTCGGAGCGGAGTCGTTCATTGCTCATAACGTTCCCTCGCCGTATCGAGAGCGAGTGGTCAAGACATTTGAGAAATACAAAACGCCGCTGAACATCTCGATGGAGATGCCAACGCTCGAAGCCATCAAGCGATTAGTTGAGCAACAGATGGGTGTTGCTCTCGTGCCACGACTAAGCGCGCAAGCAGAGATTGGACGGAAACAGTTGGTCGCGTTGACTGTAAAGGAAATGCGTTTTGAGCGACGACTGCAACTGATCTACCGAAAAGGGGCAACGCTATCACATGCAGCCAAGGCGTTTTTGCGAGTAGCGAAAGGATCGTAGCCGATGCAGCACTTATTACTGGGAGCGCGGACGTCCTCGTCCGCAACGCGACGCAGTCGCGCAGACCTGTTCGCTTCGCTCATTGCTGACGAGGACGTCCGCGCTCCCAGTAATAAGTTGCATATCGAACATTTGTTGAGCATTTGCACAAACCTTACAGGAGACGACAGATGGTGAATCGAAGATCGTACCAACTCACGAGTTTGTTTTTGTGTCTATCGCTGGCGTGTTGCCTGTTTGACGGAGTAACCGCGAGTGCTCAAAGAACCACTCGCAGTAGGACTAACAATCAGCCGTCAACTGCAAAGCCGGCGCCGACGTTTGGGTTCAACGTTCGCGCGTTTGGAGCAACCGGCGACGGCAAGACACTCGACACGCCCGCCATCAACAAAACGATCGATGCCGCTGCGGCTGGTGGCGGTGGCACTGTCTTCTTTCCCGCTGGTTCTTATTTGTCCGTCACGATTCGTTTGAAAAGCAACGTTGCTTTGTATCTGGACCAGGGCGCCACAATCGTCGCCGCTACTCCCGGACCCGGCATGCAATATGATGCACCTGAACCAAATCCCTGGGACCCGTATCAAGACTTTGGTCACAGCCACTGGCGCAACTCTTTAATCTGGGGCGAGAACCTCGAGAACATCGCTATTCTTGGTCCAGGAA
>DATJKB010000316.1:0-20054 GCA_035491875.1 Pyrinomonadaceae bacterium
GCCGAGTACAGTTGGCGGTCCGCGTCGATTCATATCCGCGAACTTACAACGAATGTGACACGCGATATTCCACTGAAAGGTCTGACGGAGTTATCGACTCTCTCATGGTCGGCAGACGGCAAGAGTTTCTTTGCCACAACCCGCGCTGTAACCGGAAGCACGCTTTACCACGTGACGGATGAGGGCAAATACAGTGTTCTGTACAAAGGGGCAAAAGAGGTTGAAGGAGCGAGGCCGTCCCCAGATGGACGCTATTTGGCCTTCGGCGACGTTCAGTCCGCCAGTAACGTGTGGGTAGTCGAGGGATTTCCCCAGTAGGTATCGAGTCTCTAAATCAACTCGCCTAACGAATGGTGCAGCGTGAATGACTAGCGCACCGGAATGCTCCCTCAAAACGAGCCACTCTGAGTTTGTTGTAAAGTTGCTGTAATCTTCCTTGCGTTATATGCGTTGACGTGAGTTATGTTCTGCTCAAACGACTGTTCTTCCGCGGAAAATGGTTGTGTATTCTGTGGAAGGCTTTGTGTGCAGCGGCTGAAATAGGATTCATAACCCCAAAGTCGGCGGTTCGATCCCGCCCCCCGCTACCAAAATCGCCCGCTGCGATGATCCTCAATTACTTCAATAACTTTCAATGAAACAGAAAATCGAACTTGGTGAGTTGTTGTAGAGTTGCTGTAGTTTCTTTCAAAAACCTCGCCTCGTACCATTCGGATCTGAGTCGGTTGAAGTTGAAACTCCACGAGGCTGAAGCCTGTGGTGTCTAATCTCACACCTCCGAATAATCAGATCGCATCAGCCCAAATTCTTTGTGTAGTTCTTGTACGGCTTCGGGCATTGAGTCAGAGTGCACAACAAACGAAACATTGTACTCAGATGATCCCTGCGCGATGGCAATAATGTTTACGCCTCGTTTGCCGAGCGCGCTGAATGTCCTTCCCGCAATGCCCGGCATGCCGCGCATTCTGTCGCCAGCGACGGCAACAATAGCAATCTCCCTATCCACAGTGATGTGCTCGATATCTTTGAGCGCGGCTGACTGAATGTCGAAAACAGAAACCTCTCGCAGCTTCTCAACCGTTGAGGATGCATCGGCTGTGTTAACAATGAAGCAGATGTCGTTCTCCGATGAAGATTGAGAAATCAGCAGCACGTTTGCCCTAGCATTCGCTGCCGCCGCAAATGTTTTTGCTGCAACCCCCGGCACGCCAACCATGCCGCGACCACCGACTGTAATGAGTGTCACGTCCCGGATAGCAGTAATCGCTTTCACGCCGCGTCCAGCAGGATGACCTGTTCGTGTGATTTTTGTGCCCGCGCGATCCGGCGCGAAGCTATTGCGAATCCAAACGGGGATTCCCGCTTCTGAAACCGGGCGCAGAGTTTTTGGATGAAGCACTTTTGCGCCGAAGTAAGCGAGCTCGGCCGCTTCGTTGTAAGAGATCTCGCCAAGAGTTCGCGCCTCTGGCACCAAACGTGGATCGGCCGTCAGTACACCGTCAACATCTGTCCAGATGATCACTTCTTCCGCGTTGAGTGCAGCGGCAAGAACTGTAGCTGAATAATCAGAACCTCCTCGTCCAAGTGTCGTAAGTGTTCCTTTTTCTGAAGCACCGATAAAGCCCGTTACAACTGGTACGCCGTCATTGTTTATGACTGGCTCTAACGTTGTTTTGGTCCGATCGCGAGTGGATTGATCAAAGGCTCTGCACGTCCGGCGGCGCCGTCAGTAACAATCAAGGCAGTCGCATCGATTGCAACACCGTTGATGTTCAACTCACGAAGGGCACTTGCAAGCAGCCGCGCCGACAAGCGTTCCCCGACACTTGAAATCGTATCGAGTGTTCGCGGGGTGAGTTCTCGTAAAAGCGAAGTGACGCGACAAAAGTCCCATTGCCGAGACCACTACGAAACCACAGCACTTTCCTTCGCCGACGCAGCAGCGATCTCGGCCGCGCGTTTGATACAGGTGGCATCCCCATCGAAGTGCCACCGAACTTCATTAATCTAATCGGTCGCTTCATAAGCGATTGTTCTTACAAATCAGTTACAGCGCCAACACTCGCGCTCGAGACAAGCTTTGCATACTTGAATAACACGCCCGTTGTGTATCGCGGTGTCGGTGGGCGAAAGTTTGAACGACGCGTCTCGAGAACTTTGTCGGGAACGTTCAACTGTAACAGTCCTTCGTCGGCATCGATCGTAATCGAATCTCCTTCGTTAACCAGTGCGATAGCTCCTCCGACAGCGGCTTCAGGCGAAACATGTCCAACTACCATGCCATACGTGCCGCCTGAAAAGCGGCCGTCCGTGATTAGTGCAACTGAATCTCCTAAACCCGCACCGATGATCGCTGAAGTCGGCGCAAGCATCTCGCGCATTCCGGGTCCACCTTTTGGACCCTCATAGCGAATTACAACGACATCACCCGCCTTGATATGTCCCTTGAGGATTGCATCGAGACCACTTTCTTCTGAATCGAACACGCGCGCCGGACCCTCAATCTTCCGCTGCTTGATACCCGTCGTCTTCGCTACAGATCCCTCGGGAGCAAGATTGCCTCTTAGAATTGCCAGATGGCCGTTCTTATAAAGAGGGTTCGACCAGGGACGAATTACATCCTGGCTCAGTGAAGGTTGATCAGAAACATCTTTGAGTACTTCAGCGAGTGTCTCTCCTGTTATTGTTCGTGCACCACCATGAATTACGCCGTGCGAGAGGAGTATCTTCATCACCTGCGGAATGCCGCCGGCTTTATGCAAATCCGTTGCAACGTAACGCCCGGAAGGTTTGAGATCGCACAGAACCGGAACGCGGTTACGTATCTCTTCGAAGTCACTCAGCGACAATTGCACGTTAGCCGCATGAGCTATGGCCAGGAGATGCAATACCGCATTAGTTGATCCACCGACGGCGAATACAACTGCGATGGCATTCTCAAAAGCGTGTTTGTTCAAAAGGTCTCGCGGGAGGATTTGCTTGCGGATTGCTTCTGATAATACTTCTCCAGAACGTGCGGCGCTGTCAGCTTTTTCCTCATCCTCAGCAGCCATCGTTGAGGAGTAAGGAAGACTCAAACCCATCGCTTCGATCGCGGACGACATGGTATTCGCCGTGTACATACCGCCACATGAACCCGCGCCCGGACACGCACGACGTTCGATCTCGAGCAATTCTGTCGCGCTAATGCGCTGCGCCGAGTATTGGCCTACAGCTTCAAATGCACTAACGACTGTCAGATCGCGATCTTCATAGTGCCCTGTTTTAATGGTCCCCCCGTAAACAAAGATGGACGGAATGTTGAGTCGGGCTATCGCGATCATCGCCCCTGGCATGTTCTTGTCGCATCCGCCAATTGCCAGAAGACCGTCGACGCTTTGTGCCTGACAGACCGTCTCGATTGAATCGGCAATCACTTCTCGCGATACGAGGCTGTACTTCATGCCTTCCGTGCCCATCGAAATACCGTCGCTGACGGTTATCGTGCCAAACACCTGAGGCATCGCTCCGGCCAGACGAAGCGAATCGATGGCCCGCTCAGCCAATCCGTTCAATCCCATGTTACAAGGAGTGATAGTGCTGAATCCGTTCGCAACACCGACAATCGCTTTTTTGAAATCTTCGTCACCGAACCCAACGGCCCGCAACATCGCGCGGTTAGGCGTGCGCTCGGGCCCAAAGGTTATGAGACGACTTCTCCGATTTATGCTCACGATAATTTCAAGAAACGGTCTGGAGCAACTGGGGACTGTTTTGCGACGGTGAAGAGATTGGATAGAGCCAATGGTTGTATTTTGCGTCTTGCCCTGCAGTGGCCGCAAGAAATACTCGTTGAATCTCAGACGTTACTGGGCCAGGCGTAAGCCGGCCGATTGAATTTCCGTCTAGTTCTCTGATTGGTGTTACCTCCACCGCGGTTCCGGTGAAGAAGGCTTCGTCAGCTTCGAACAGATCCTGAAGACTCAGGGCTTTAACCCTTACGGAATAACCAAGATCGTTGGCTATTCGCAACACGGCGTCTCGAGTTATCCCGGGAAGAATAGAATGGCTCGCGTCATTCGTAAATAATTCCCCACCTCTCACGATAAAGAGATTTTCACCAGAGCCTTCGGCAATCCGACCATCGACGTCGAGCAGAATGGCTTCAGCGAAACCTCGGCTGATCGCATCTCTTATTGCCAGCACTGAATTCACGTATTGACCGCATGCTTTGGCGGTCGTAGGCATCATCTTTGATTCAAACTTCCGCCACGGCGAGACAGTTACGGAGACGCCAGTGTTTTGACCCTCGGCGCCCAGGTAATCGGCCCAGGGCCAGGCAAGAATCACAACTTCCACTGCACAGTTCCGCGGATAGAGGCTTAGACTTCCACTTCCGAAATAAGCAATCGGTCTTACGTAACAAGCCTTGAAGTCATTTTCCCGAATGACTTTCACCATCGCTTCTGTAAGGTCATCCTTCGAAAACGGAATCTCGATTCCATGTATTGCAGCCGACGCAAAGAATCGTTTGAGATGTTCTTCCAGACGAAAAAGAGATGGGCCATTCCTGGTTTCGTAGCAGCGGATGCCTTCAAACACGCCGGTGCCATAGTGAAGAGCATGGGAGGAGACATGCGTTGTTGCTTTGCTCCACGGAACCAGCTCCCCGTTCATCCACACCCATTGAGTTCGTTCGAATGTCACCGTTGGTCCTCCGAGATTCAATTCGTAGTCTTGTCGACAAGTCTGCTCGCATTCAACCAGGGCATCATCTGCCGCAGTTTCATTCCGACTTGCTCGATCTGGTGCTCTTTCGCTTTGTTTTCCAACTCGCGAAACAGCACCTTTCCGTTTTGGCTCTGCTTCATCCACTCATTTGCAAAAGCACCCGATTGGATATCCGTAAGCAGCCCCTGCATGCGCCGTTTCGTCTCGTCGTTGATCACAATCGGACCTCGAGTCATATCGCCATACTCGGCGGTATTTGAGATTGAGTAACGCATTTCGGAAATTCCGCCCTCGTAAATCAGATCCACAATCAACTTCATTTCGTGGAGACACTCGAAGTAGGCCATCTCCGGCGTGTACCCGGCCTCGACAAGAGTTTCAAACCCGGCTTTGATCAACGAAGTCAGCCCACCGCAAAGCACTGCCTGTTCGCCAAAGAGATCCGTTTCGGTCTCTTCGCGGAAGTTGGTTTCGATAATTCCAGCACGACCGCCGCCAATTGCCGAAGCATAGGCAAGCCCTACCTCTTTTGTTTGGCCGGTGGGATCCTGATGGACCGCAAGCAGGCAAGGAACTCCCGCTCCTCGTTTGTATTCGTGGCGCACCAGGTGACCGGGCCCTTTCGGCGCAACCATAAAGACGTTGACGTCATCGGGCGGCTTAATGAAACCGTAATGAATCGAGAAGCCGTGCGAAAACGCTAAATACTTTCCGGGTGTCATCGACTCAGCTATCTCTCGCGAATAAACCTCAGGGGCGAGTTCATCTGGCACGAGCATCATCACGATGTCCGCCTCGGCAGCGGCTTGGGCCACTGGTCTAACTTTTAAGCCCGACGACTCCGCTTTTGCTCGTGAAGGGCTGTCGGAGCGAAGTCCAACTACCACATCGCAACCTGAGTCGTGGAGATTATTCGATTGCGCATATCCCTGACTCCCATAGCCGATAACCGCAATACGTGTGTTTCGTAGAGAATTAAGATTGGCGTCTTTGTCATAGAAAACGTTCATTGTTGTAGGTCCTTTGTTGTCGCGTGTGTTTAGCCGGCTTGCTCGACGAAGATCTCATCCTCATCGACTACGTTAGTTGTTCTCACCGGTGATAATCGTCCAATTGCGATGCAGCCTGTGCGGGTAATGTCGCGGATACCGATTGGTCTAAGCAGTTCGATGAATGCTTCTACCTTCTCTTTGTTGCCCGACGCTTCGATGATCATTCCGGTTTGGGAAATGTCGACTACTTTTGCGCGAAAGACTCCGACCAGGCTCAGTACCTCCTGACGCATTTCACCGGGAGTCGCAGCCACATCAATCAGGGCCATCTCTCGTTCAATGTGTGGTTGACGAGTGACGTCATGCACTTCGCGAACGCGCGCGAGACGTTCACACTGCTTCACAATCTGTTCGATCGTCCGATCATCACCACGAGTGACAACTGTAACCCGCGACCAACTCGAATCATTTGTTTGGCCAACTGATAACGTCTCGATATTGAAACCACGCGCGCTGAACAGTCCGACGATGCGTGAAAGCTCGCCAGGTTGATCAGCTACTACAATGGAAAGTGTGTGACGCATTGAAATAAAATAGTGAATCGTGAATCGTAAATAGAGTTCTCTTACGATTTACTATTCACTGTTTTCAATTTAAGACTGACTTACGATCATGTCTCGTGAATTCCCTCCGGCTGGCACAATTGGGAAAACATTTTCTTCTTTCGCAACAACTACATCGATCACAGCAACGCCTTTGTGTGAAAGACCTGCGGTGAGCACATCCTCTAACTCCTCTGGTCGAGTGGCCCGAATCCCTAACGCGCCGTACGCTTGAGCCAGCTTGACGAAATCCGGAGAGACTGAGAGATCGACTTCTGAGTAGGTCCGGTCGTAGAACATTTCCTGCCACTGACGCACCATTCCCAGGTATCCGTTGTTCATGATTAGAACCTTCACGGGCAGCTCATATTGCACGGCCACGATCAATTCCTGATTCGTCATTTGAAATCCGCCGTCGCCAACAACAGCAACCACGAGCTGATCGGGTCGTGCCAGCTGCGCACCAATTCCGGCAGGCACGCCAAATCCCATTGCGCCTAACCCGCCACTTGTTATCCATTGGCGTGCACGGCTGAAGGGATAAAACTGTGCCGCCCACATTTGATGTTGGCCCACATCCGTGACAATTAACGCGTTACCACGAGTTAATCGGTGCAGCTCTCGAATCACGGACTGTGGCTTTATCTGCTCTCGCGATCCGGAGAACCTCAAGGGTTGTTCGCGTTGCCACGCCCGGATTGTGGTCCACCATTGATCCCGCCGCTTCACGGCTTCCAGTCGTTCGCTTTGTCTGCTGGCGATCTCCGAATGCAATGCTTCAAGCGCCGCGCGAGCATCCGCAATCAACGAAATGTCCGGTGCACGATTCTTTCCGACGTTGGCAGGATCGATATCGATGTGGATAACTCGCGCATGCGGCGCGAAGGTAGCGAGTTTACCGGTGACTCGATCATCGAAGCGCACACCGATGGCAATCAATAGGTCGCTCTCCGCGACTGCCATGTTCGCCGCATACGTCCCGTGCATTCCCAGCATGTTGAGGCAAAGCGAATGCGCTGACGGAAACCCACCGAGGCCCATCAGCGTCGGTGTAACTGGTAACTGCAATTCCTCTGCGAGTGATCGCAACGCATCAGCGGCTCCCGAATTAACAATGCCGCCACCAACATAAAGAACGGGACGTTCAGATTTTAGAATCGCATTAGCGGCTCTGCGAACGACAGATGGATCAGGCATTGAACTGCGCTCGACGCAGGGAAATGTAATGTTCTTCAAACGGGAATAAGATGTTTGCGCTGCCGACACGTCTTTGGGGATATCAATCACAACTGGTCCAGGCCGTCCGCTACGCGCAAGGTGAAATGCCTCGTGAACGATCGGCGCAAGATCGCGCACGTCTCGCACCAGATAATTGTGCTTTACACATGAACGTGTGATGCCAACCGTATCAACTTCCTGAAATGCGTCGGTGCCAATCAGTGGCGTCGGCACCTGTCCCGTAATGACAACGATCGGGGTTGAATCCATGTAGGCATTCGCAATACCCGTCATTGCATTCGTAGCGCCTGGTCCTGACGTTACCAGCGCTACCCCAACTCGACCTGAGGCACGCGCGTAGCCCTCAGCCATGTGTACAGCACCTTGCTCATGACGTACGAGGTAGTGCGTAATGCGGTCCCGTGCGCGCCACAACTCGTCATAGATATGCAGGACAGCGCCACCGGGATATCCGAAAATCGACTCCACACCTTCATGGACCAGCGCCTCGATCAATATCTCAGCGCCGCGTGGCTTCTGTTCGATCAACATGCCCGGAACGCGATCGATCCTGAGTGTTTGTGTCGGTGTAGTCATCTCCGTCTCGTTTCACCCATCAGGAATTTATCTGCGCCTCTTGCCGCGTCCCGGCCATCGGCTATGGCCCACACTACAAGCGACTGTCCTCGTGCCATGTCGCCTGCAGCAAACACCTTAGGCACGCTCGTCATTTTGTTCTCATCAGTAGCGACATGACCGCGCTTATCCAATTTCACGCCAAGTTGATTTATTAGCCCTTCAGTCTCCGGACCTTCAAAACCTAGAGCCAGAAGAACCAGCTGCGTGGGCTGCTCTCTTTCGGTTCCGGGGATCTCCAGCGGCCGAAACGATTCGTTCGCGTCTTTGCTCCAATTGATTTCTACTGTTCGTATGCCTGTTACTTGCCCTTCCTTGTTACCAACAAAGCTCTTGGTCATGACTGAGTAGGTTCGCGGATCTCGACCGAATAGCGCAGCCGCCTCTTCGTGTCCGTAATCAACTCGATAAACCTTCGGCCATTGGGGCCAGGGATTGTCGGGAGCTCGCGTCTCATGTGGCTTACCCAGAATTTCAAACTGAACGAGACTTCTACATCCTTGCCGCAAAGCCGTGCCCACACAGTCCGTTCCTGTATCGCCACCGCCTATCACAATCACATCCTTATTCTTCGCCGAGAGACGACATCCATCCTCATGATTGCTATCCAATAAATTCCTCGTATTGCGCTGGAGAAAATCCATTGCGAAGTAAATTCCCGAAAGTGATCGGCCTTCAACCGCGAGATCCCGCGGCCGCGTCGCGCCGCCACAAAGAATGCTCGCGTCGAACGCTTGTATGAGTTGATCAGCGGGATAATCCCGACCGACGTTCGTATTAATGACAAACTCGACGCCTTCTGCGGCTAACAGATCTGTGCGACGCTGAACCACAGTCTTGTCCAGTTTCATGTTAGGAATGCCGTACATCAGAAGCCCACCAATTCGATCGGCACGCTCAAAGACAGTTATCGAATGACCCGCCTGGTTCAATTGCGCTGCGGCAGCGAGACCCGCCGGTCCAGAACCGACGATCGCCACCCGCTTTCCAGTGCGATTAGTCGGGCGTTGTGGAACGACCCAGCCAGCCTCGAATGCATGATCGATAATTGCCTGCTCGATGCGCTTAATCGTCACTGGCCGATCGTTGATACCCAGCACGCATGAACCCTCGCATGGAGCCGGACAAACTCTGCCGGTGAATTCGGGAAAGTTATTCGTTTGATGAAGTCGATCAAAAGCTTCGCGCCAAAGCCCTCGGTAAACCAAATCATTCCATTCAGGGATTAGGTTGTTGATAGGACAACCTGAAGCTGCGCCAGCTAACACATTCCCGGTATGGCAAAACGGCACAGCGCAATCCATGCAGCGCGCGCCTTGATTTCGCAGTCCACTCTCGTCCGAGAGAAGATGGAACTCGCGCCAGTCTGCCACGCGTTCCAAAGGCGGCCGCACCACCTCGACCGACCGTCTGTGCTCGATGAATCCTGTTGGTTTGCCCATTGACTTAAATCAATTCGAGTTCAAAGCTATCCAGAGAAATCAGCGGACCTCGTTTTTAACTCTTCGATCCGCAGGTCGAAATCCATCGTGCCGTTCTCCGCCTCAAGCACGCGTTTGTAATCGAGCGGAAGAACGCGAACAAACTTACCGACCATGTCATCCCACCCGAGCAGTATCTCGGTGGCCCGACGGCTGCCCGTATGCTCCGCGTGCCGAAAGATCAGGTTCTTGACGGATTCGATCTCGCTCGCGTCTTCTATGTTTGTTATCGCAACCATCTCAGTATTGCAGCGAGTGATGAAGTTGCGCGTCTCATCCAGCACGTACGCAATCCCTCCAGACATGCCGGCAGCAAAGTTACGGCCAGTTGAACCAAGCACTATCACACGACCGCCGGTCATGTACTCACACCCGTGGTCGCCCACGCCTTCGACAACCGTCAGTACACCACTGTTCCTGACGCAAAATCTCTCACCAGCGATTCCGGATATGTATGCTTCCCCGCTCGTGGCTCCATAGAATGCGACGTTGCCGATGATCACGTTCTCGTGTGCCTGAAAGGTTGAGCCCTTAGCCGGATACACAACAATCTTTCCGCCGGAGAGTCCCTTGCCAATGTAGTCGTTCGCATCTCCTTCAAGCGTGAGGGTGAGACCGCGTGGCACGAAGGCTCCGAAACTCTGGCCAGCTGATCCTTTGAATGTGAGTTGAATTGTGTCCGACGGCAATCCTTGTGCGCCGTGAGCTCGGGTTATCTGACTTCCCAGCATAGTGCCGACCGCTCGATCAGCATTCCTAATTGGAAAGGTTGCGCTAATACGTTTGCGATGCTTGAGTGCAGGCTCACAAAGTTGGATTAGCGTAGTTCTGTCCAACGATTTCTCAAGGTTGTTTTCCTGCTTCGTTGTGCAGTAGCGTCCAACCGCTCCATGTACAGCTGGTTTATAAAGGATGTTTGAGAAGTCAAGCCCCCGCGCTTTCCATTGCTCAACGCCAGGTCGCATCGTTATGCATTCGGTGCGGCCAATCATTTCATTGAAAGTGCGAAAGCCGAGCCCGGCCATCAACTCACGCACTTCCTGAGCGACGAAGTTCATGAAGTTGACCACATGCGAAGGATCGCCCTTGAACTTCGCGCGAAGATCTGGATCCTGCGTCGCGACCCCGACTGGACAGGTGTTGAGATGGCAAACTCTCATCATAATGCAGCCGAGACTCACAAGTGGCGCGGTTGCGAAACCAAACTCTTCAGCGCCCAGCAAGGCCGCGATCACCACATCTCGACCCGTCTTCAGCTGACCATCTGTTTCGACTGTGATTCGACTGCGGAGATCATTCAGCATCAAAGTCTGTTGTGTTTCTGCGAGTCCCAGTTCCCAAGGCACTCCAGCATGCTTGATACTCGAAAGTGGTGACGCACCTGTGCCTCCGTCATAGCCGCTGATCAGGACAACATCGGCATGCGCTTTTGCAACTCCTGCGGCAACGGTGCCGACACCAATTTCAGACACGAGCTTGACACTGATGCGAGCTCGGTCGTTTGCGCTTTTAAGGTCGTAGATCAACTGGGCCAGGTCTTCGATTGAATAAATGTCATGATGGGGTGGTGGTGAGATCAGACCTACTCCCGGTGTCGAGTGACGCACCTTCGCTATTGCGAAAGAAACTTTATGTCCCGGTAACTGGCCACCTTCGCCTGGCTTGGCGCCCTGAGCGATCTTGATTTGTATCTCGTCAGCGTTAACCAGATAGTTGCTTGTGACTCCGAAGCGTCCTGAGGCAACTTGTTTGATGCTGCTGTTGCGCGAGTCGCCATTCGCCTCCTCGATGTACCGCTCAGGATCTTCGCCGCCCTCACCCGTGTTGCTTTTGGCGCCGAGGCGATTCATCGCTATAGCAAGGGCTTCATGAGCTTCCTTGCTTATTGAGCCGTACGACATCGCACCGGTCTTAAACCTTCGAACAATCTCCGATATCGGCTCAACTTCTGCAATTGGAATCGGACCATGCAACGGCGTTAGTTCCATCAGTCCTCGCAGCGTATAGAGCCGTCGCGATTGGTCGTTTACGAGAGCGCTGAACTCTTTAAATGTTTCGTAACTGTCCGTACGGCAAGCGTGTTGAAGTTTATGAATCGTTTGCGGGTTGAACTGGTGGAGTTCTCCTTCGTGCCGCCACTGGTATTGACCACCTTCGCTAAGCGACTTCTGATGGTGATAGTCATCCGGAAATCCTTGTTTGTGCCGGAGTCTTGATTCTTCAGCTATTACTTCGAGACCGACGCCACCAATTCGCGAAGGTGTCCAGGTGAAATAGCGATCGACCAGATCTTCTCTCAGCCCCACAGCCTCGAATACCTGCGCGCCACAATAGCTTTGGATCGTAGAAATCCCCATCTTCGAAATTACTTTTACGACGCCTTTGTTGATGGACTTGATGTAATTGGAAATTGCTGTTTCAGAATCCACCATCGCGAGCTGCCCTTGGTCCACAAGATCTTGAAGTGTGTCGAACGCCAGATATGGATTGATTGCGGCAGCACCGTAACCCAGGAGCGACGCGAAGTGATGAACCTCGCGAGGTTCGCCGCTCTCGATCACAAACCCTACTTGCGTCCGCGTTCCTTCTCGAATCAGGTAGTGATGAATACTGGACACGGCAAGCAGTGCCGGAATCGCTGCTTGATTTTGATTGAGTCCACGATCAGAAAGAATAATGATGCTATACCCTTCAGTGATGGCATCCGCGGATTGCCGACAGAGCTCAACCAACGCAGCTTCCAAACTTCGTCCGCCCCCATCTACCTCGTACAACATAGGCAGAGTGATTGACCTGAACTTTGGTTCGGTTTTTCGTCGTGTGGTGTCACCAACGTGTCTAAGTTTTTGCAGCTGTTGGTTGGTCAGGATTGGTGACGGAAGTCTGATTTGCCTGGCACATTCAGCCGTCGGCTCGAGCATGTTTGCTTCTGGGCCTACGGTGGTATCCGTCGACATGACCAATTCTTCGCGGATTGCATCCACTGGCGGATTAGTAACTTGCGCGAAAAGCTGTTTGAAATAGTTGTAAAGCAGTTGCGGCCGTTCGGAGAGCACTGCCAGTGGGGTGTCAGTGCCCATCGACCCCACTGCCTCTTCGCCGTTGACACCCATCGGGGCGATCAGCAGCTTTAGTTCTTCTCTCGTGTAGCCAAATGCCTGCTGCTGTTGAAGTAGTGAGGACGGATTTCGAAGTGGCGCTGCGCAAGAAGGGCTTGGAAATTCTTCTAGAGAAACTTGATTGTCCCTGAGCCACTGAGCATACGGATATTGTGATGTAACCTGTCGCTTTAATTCCTCGTCGTCAACAAGTCGACCGATCTCAGTGTCCACTAGAAACATTTGGCCTGGCTGCACTCTTCCTTTGCGCAGAACCTCGTCCGGCGGAACATCAACAACGCCGACTTCTGACGCCATGATGACCAACCCGCCTTTTGTTACGTAATAGCGCGCTGGACGGAGGCCGTTGCGATCGAGCACAGCGCCGATCCTGATGCCGTCAGTGAAAGCTATCGCGGCTGGTCCATCCCACGGTTCCATTAAACATGAGTGATATTCATAAAAAGCCTTCTTCTCTTCGGTCATCGACCCATTCGCGGTCCAAGGCTCCGGAATCATCATCATCACCGCGTGCGGCAAACTCCGACCCGTCAGTGTAAGGACCTCCAGAACGTTATCGAACATTCCAGAGTCGCTCGTATCGTTATCGATGACTGGGAGGATCTTGTGCAGTTCGCCGCCAAAGAAACGAGACTGGAACTTACTTTCCCTTGCGCGCATCCAGTTGATGTTTCCACGCAGCGTATTTATTTCGCCGTTGTGCGCGACGTAGCGATACGGATGGGCTCGCGCCCAACTGGGGAAGGTGTTGGTACTAAACCGTGAATGGACCAGTGCCAGAGCCGACTCAACTCCCGCATCTCGCAGGTCAGGATAAAAAGAAGCCAGTTGATTCGCGGTTAGCATCCCCTTGTAGACGATAGTTCGGCAGGAAAGGCTCGACACGTAAAACATTCCGCGCTCGTGAATACCGCGCTTGGCTGCTTTGCTTATCCGTTTCCGGATGATGCAAAGCTTGCGTTCGAAATCGAGTTCATTGCTGATGCTTCTGGCGCGGCGAATGAAGACCTGCTCAATAACCGGCTGAGAGGCTCGGGCACTAGCACCCAACGTTGAATTGTTTGTTGGCACCTCGCGCCACCCCAGCAACGACTGACCCTCTTCGCGAATGATCTTTGCGAATTGGCGTCTGCACTGATCGCGGCTTTCCTCTGCTGTTGGCAGAAAAACCATTCCAACCGCGTATTCACCAGGGTCGGGTAGTTTGACATTTCGTCTGTCGCATTCCCGCGCAAGGAAGCGATGCGGTAGTTGCAGAAGAATTCCGGCGCCGTCTCCCGTATTCTTCTCACTGCCACTGGCGCCGCGATGTTCGAGATTGAAAAGTACTTGAATCGCCTGCTCGACGATTCGGTGTGACTTCCGCCCGCTGATGTCCACAACGAAGCCCATCCCGCACGCATCGTGTTCGAAACGCGGATCGTACAGACCTTGCTTTGCTGGATGGTCCAGTTGGTTCACGTTATGGAACCCAAGCCAAAAGTTGAGTTGCCGCCAAAGAAAAAGCCATCAACTTTTTGTTGATGGCCTGTGCAGGAGCTTCATGGAGTTTGGGCAACAGGCCTTTAGGTGCTCTCCTTCTTTACAGTTAGTGAAACAATAATCACGACGCGCGCAATTACCGGTCGCGGCAGGGCAGTAACAACTAACAGTGTGTTGGGTTGAAAACTCTTCATCTCAATTTCGCACGAAGCTGAGTGTTTCCAGCGGTCGATAGCAATCTACCTCTTTCTTTGACGCTCGCATAATTGATTATTTTTTGAGCCCTATAAATTTGATTTCATGCAAGGAGGCGCGCTTGGTCAGAGCGCGCCTGACCGGACGGAAATACAATTTTGTCGCGGAACGAGAAACAGAAGACAAAACTGTAACCCAACGTGAGGATTGAGAAATCATGCTTCTGCGGTGAGGACGGTAGGCTGGCTGGGTGTGGGGTGCGTCAGTTGCTCGAAAATCGCAGCCTCGGCAAGTGGTTCTAGCTCTGGAATCATCACTTCGCTGCCGTGCTCCGACAGATCCAGGCCCTGAATTTCGTGAGCTTCACTCACTCGTAAGCCGATGACGACATCCACGATTTTCAGAAGTACAAATGACCCGACGACAGCCAAGCCGATGGTGATGCCGACACCGATAACCTGGTTGAGTATCTGAACATGATTGCCGTCGACTAGCCCAACAGGTAACGGGTCTCCAGCCGCGTTCTTGAGAATCGGATTAATTGCTCTGGTAGCGAAGACCCCCGTCAGGATTGCTCCAATGGTGCCGCCTGTTCCATGAACGCCAAACACATCTAATGAATCGTCGTAGCCAAAGCGCTCCTTAGCGAGCGAAACCATCAGAAAGCATCCAAGACCTACAACAAATCCAATAATTAATGCCGCCATCGGAGTAACGAATCCGGATGCCGGAGTTATTCCTACGAGACCCGCTACAGCTCCTGAGATCATTCCTAAAACGGTCGGCTTACCTGTTCGAACCCACTCTGCCGCCATCCATCCAAGCGTTCCTGAAGCGGCCGCAAAGTGCGTGGCCACGAATGCGCTCGTCGCGAGCGCGCCAGCGGAGAGCGCACTTCCAGCGTTGAAACCAAACCATCCAACCCACAGCATGCAAGCACCGATGATGCTCAGCACGAGATTGTGTGGAGGCATTGGCGCTTCGGGATATCCGATTCGCTTTCCCATGTAGAGCGAACATATTAGCGCGGAAAAACCGGAAGCAATGTGGACGACAGTTCCACCAGCAAAGTCGAGTGCGGGAATGCGTCCACCGAGCGCGGCGTTTAAGAAGCCTCCCTTGCCCCAAACGATATGAGCCAATGGAAAATAGATCACTGTCACCCAGAGGCAAGTGAATGCCAGCATTGCACTAAACTTCATTCGCTCAGCGAACGCTCCGGTAATCAATGCTGGTGTGATGATCGCAAACATCAATTGAAATAACATGAACGTCTGGTGCGGTATTGTCGGCGCATAGTCGCTGTTTGGAGCGAGCCCAACGCCGCGGAGAAACAAATGACTGAAGTTACCGAAGACTGGAGTTCCTTCTGAAAAGGCAATGCTGTAACCATAGAAACCCCACAACACAGTAACCACTGCCATCAACGCGAAGCTCTGAGCCATGGTCGCAAGCACATTTTTCTTTCTGACCAGGCCACCATAAAACAGAGCGAGGCCCGGACCGGTCATCATCAAAACCAGTGCTGCGCTTACCAACATCCAGGCATTGTCTGCACCCGATTGCGCAGTTGAAGCAGCGGCTTCAACCTGTGCAAGTCGGCGTGCGATTTCAGGGTCGGCCTGTTGTCCGACGGCTGTGAGCGAGGTTGAGCCTATGGTAACGAATGCGAGAAAGATTAGTGACGCCTTGCGCGGTCGTTTCATCCAGTTTCCTCCGGGCCGTGTTCTCCACGGTCTGAGTTAGTGATGTTTCGACGCTGTGCTAACAACCGACGTGCCACTTCTAATTCCGCGCGTGAAACCCAAAGAATCTGAGACTTCTTTACAAATACGGCACTTTTGCTTGGAAGTCTCACCAAAGAACCTGAATTCAAAACGACATTTCTGTCGTTTGATTGGATTACAACTACAAAATTGTCGTTAGAAGGATATTGGGCGGAGTGAATTTATGGTAGTATCCGGCCGCAAAGGACGCCCGCCGAATGGAACTAACTCAACTTGAGTTCTTTGTCTCGGTAGTTGAGACGGGAAGTTTTTCGAAGGCAGCTTTGCGCGTTTACCGGACGCAGCCGGCGGTGAGCATTGCCATTCGAAGGCTGGAAGAGGAGATCGGCGCGCCTCTCTTTGATCGTTCGCAGAAGACGCCAACGCTAACCGACGCTGGCCAATTGGTCTACGACTATGCGCTTCGAATGCTGGCACTGCGTGATCGGGCGCAAAACGCCGTCTCAGAACTCCGCTCATTGGAACGCGGTCGAGTTCGAATCGGCTCGAACGAAAGTACGTCGCTGTATCTTTTGCCCCAGTTAATTCTGCAGTACCGGGACAAACATCCACACGTCAGAGTCGAGATCTATCGGAATGTTTCAGAGGTCCTTCCGAGAGAAGTGCTGGATCGTAACGTCGATTTCGCACTGCTTGCCTTCGAACCAGAGGACAAAGACCTGGAGACGTTTCCTATTCTGGATGATCGGCTCGTATTGATCTTGAACCTAGACCATCCTCTCGCGAAACGTGAATCCGTCACGATCAAAGAATTGGGTAGTGAGTCGTTCGTCGCGCACAACGTAAAAAGCGGCTCGCGACACAAGGTCGTGGAAACATTCGCTCAGCATCACACGCCACTAAATATCGCACTTGAGTTAGCAACCGTAGAAACTATCAAGCGATTTGTGCAGCTCAAAATCGGTCTCGCATTTGTCCCTCAAATGTGTGTTGCGGAAGAGTTAGCGCGTGGAACGCTAGCCACCGTTCCCGTCGAAGGATTGAGTTACTTGCGGACGCTTTGGGTTACGCATCGCCGGAACATCACGTTCTCCCATGCGGCCGCGGCGTTTTTGGAAGTGTTGCATCAGCAGGCAGCAAAGCGTGGGACAACTCCGGTTACGAGTTAAATCGAGTTCACCCTGCCGGGCGAAACTTATGAGGAAGACCAGAAACGTTGAGCGGCGTGGCACTCAACAAAGGACGCCGCATGAGGCCGAGGCACGCAAGCTGGTAACATTTCTCGAAACGGGAGAATTGCTCGCAGGAACAACAGAGCTCAAAGAAGCAATGGCGCGAATCCTCGCGATCCTGGGACGACACCACGGCATGATGCGCGGCTCGGTGATGCTGATTGATCAAGATACGAGTGAGTTGCGCATCGTTTCGTCGTACGGTTTGGACGAGAATCGAGCGCGGCGCATTCGCTACCAGCTTGGGGAAGGTATCTCCGGAAGGGTCGCACAAACTGGCAAACCTGTTGTCGTGCCGCAGATCAGTCAAGAGCCTATGTTTCTAGATCGCATGAATGCTCGTAAGAAGCCATTGAAGAAGGAGTTGACCTTCCTTTGTGTACCAGTCACGGTTAACCGGAAACCAGTCGGCGTCTTGGGAGTGGATCTCGACTACAAAGCCGATCGCGACTACGAACGCGCGACTAAGTTTCTTTCGATCATCGCGACGATGATCGCTCAGGCGATAAAAGTTGATCATTTGATTGAATCAGACAAGCAGCGATTGTTGGATGAGAACATCCATTTGAAGCAAGAGTTGCGTGAGCGTTATGACTTCAGTCACATCATCGGGAACTCGGGACCGCTGCGCCAGGTCTACGAACAAGTAACTCAAGTTGCCAGAACAAACACCACTGTCCTGCTGCGTGGCGAATCGGGTGTCGGCAAAGAGTTGATTGCTCATGCAATTCACTACAATTCGCTACGCGCAAACAAACCTTTCATCAAAGTGAGTTGCGCAGCGCTACCTGAAACTCTGATTGAGTCTGAATTGTTTGGATATGAGAAGGGCGCCTTTACCGGAGCACAGGGCCGTAAGAAGGGCCGTTTTGAATTAGCTGCGGGCGGCACACTTTTTCTGGACGAGATTGGCGATCTCAACGTCTCAACCCAGATCAAGCTGCTGCGTGTACTTCAAGAAAGAGAGTTTGAGCGTTTGGGTGGTACTGAAACCATCAAAGTGAACGTCCGGTTGATCGCTGCCACCAACAAAAATATGGAACAGGCGATTGCTAATGGCGAGTTTCGCGAAGATCTCTACTATCGACTCAACGTCTTCACGATCTTCATGCCACCTCTGCGCGAGCGTAAATCCGACGTTCTACTGTTGGCAGATCACTTTCTTGAGAAGTACGCGCGCGAGCATTCGAAAAGTATCAAACGCATCTCAACTCCAGCGATCGACATGCTCGCTTCGTACCACTGGCCAGGGAACGTCCGAGAACTCGAAAACATCGTTGAGCGTGCCGTGCTTGTATGTGAAACAAATGTAATTCACGGACATCATTTGCCGCCCACTCTACAAACGGCGGAAGGCTCGGGAACGGTGACGCAGCTTTCGCTCGAGAATACCGTCGAGGCTTTCGAGCGAGACATCATTATGGACGCTCTTAAGACAACCCGCGGCAATCGCAAGCGCGCAGCAAAGCTACTGAATACCACCGAGCGAGTTATCGGTTACAAAGTCCGGATTTACGAAATTGACTGCAACCGCTTTCGCACTTGAGCTCGGCCGGGTCATGTATCTATCTGCCCGCGGGAACCTGGACCTGAACGCCGGATTGTCCATACATGATCGTTAATGGCCCTTGATGGTTCCTGATTCCTTCTGCACGAGCACGCTCAATCTCCAGTTGCAACTCAAGCTTTTTGATTTCCAGGAGTGCCGGATTGGCGAACGTTTGTGCTTCTATTTGTTTCGTCTGCGCCGCAACTTTCGCTGCTTCAAGTCGCGCTTCTTCCGCCTGTTTCTGTTTCTCATTGGCAACTACGCCTGAAGCAGCCGCTTCTACTCGATCATCCAGAAAGTCTGGATTTCCAATTTGCACTGATTCTGTGACCAGCAGCAACTGACTTCCTAACTGAGGCCTCAACGACTCCAAGATCCGCTTTTGGATCTGTTCCTGATTAGCGTAGATCTCATAAGCGCCGTAATCCGCGAATGAATTGCGCGCTTCCGTCTGCACTATTCCTTTTAGAATTTCGTTTCGTCGCCGGTGCCTTTCTTCTTCTGAGAAGCCATACTTGCGTACGTAATCGGCAACCTTCGTGGGGTCGGTGTATGCAGTGAGTGAGATATCGACCTGCAGAGCCGCGTTATCTTTACTGGTCACTCGGACTGGAGCACTTTCGGTAAACGACTTAAGGTTCACCTCGTAGCTTTTCCGGCCAGGTGCAATCGTTGTGAACCAACCATCCGCGGGGGTGTAGATACGTTCAATCGCTCCCCAATTCGTCACTACTTGTACTGTTCCTTCTTGTGCGTACTTCATATTCTTGAAAATCACCAGGCTTCCGATGAGCACGACAACGAGCAGTGTCACCATCGCGATGAAAAGTCGGACTTTGGGCATGGTCACTCTTTCTCCGTTTGAGACAAGGTTTTGCGTTGATGGGTTCTTGTTCATACCACCTAATACGAACAGGCATCTGATATGTTTGTGAACTCCATGTTAACGGCGTCCCAACGGGCTCCTGATCATTCTCCGCACAGGTGGGTAAGTCAGCAATAATTCGTTGCAGTTGCTGTTAACCCAACAGCTTTGTGATTTTGCGCCATGGTAAACGCTCGGTGCAGATCTTCGATCAGATCGTTCTCATCCTCGATACCTACTGAGAGA
>DATJKB010000317.1:0-3813 GCA_035491875.1 Pyrinomonadaceae bacterium
GTGAAAGTACCGGCTGTGCTCGGCGCGGTGGAGTCGTGGGCCATGCCATGTGTTCCTTACGCGGGAAAGAAAGTTGGTTTCTACAGCCTGCCTGAACCGGGCACGGGCGTTTGGATTGAGTTTGAAGCAGGGGATCCGAGTTATCCCGTATGGACCGGTTGTTTTTGGGGAGATAACGAGCTTCCCGATTCGGGCGGAGCTCCGATCAAGATTTGGAAGACTGAAAAGTTGACATTGCGGATCGACGATGACGGAGACGAAATGAAACTCGAAACGACCAGTGGATCAAAGGTGACTCTTGCTTCTGACATCCAGAGTGAAAGCGGTGGAGCAAAACACACCGTCGGATCCTCCGGTGTTGTAAGTGAGTTAGCAGCAGGAAAAGTAGAGGTTGGACCAGCAACGGTGAAGGTGAATAACGGCGCCTGGGAGGTTATGTAGTAGTGGCGGGAAATACTTTGAACATTAGTTCGGTCCTCATGTGTCCGCACGGCGGGTCCGTTCAGATTATCTCGACTAATACGCGAGTAAAGGTGGCTGGTGCGCCGGCTGCACTCGCGACCGATCAGTTTTTGATCGTCGGATGTCCCTTCATTATCGGGCTGGTCCCGAGTCCATGTTTGATGGTTCGCTGGATCCTGACTGACATGCGGGCAAAAGTTAATAACACGTTCACACTCAGCATGAGCAGCGTTGGTCTTTGCCAGAACGCGGCCCAGGTGCCGCAAGGTCCTGTGATCATTGTTAACACTCAACCGCGAGTAAAGAGTCAATAGCTATGGCTAAACCATTTACCAGCATACGACATCCCTTTGCGGTCGATCTTGGCCGCGGGCGTTTAGCGGAAGAAGAGAACTACGCCGAGCACGTCGAGCAGATGATGTTTCAGGTTCTGTTCACAGCGCCCGGAGAGCGCGTCAATCGACCTGACTTCGGCTGTGGCATTAAGCGCCTCGTCTTCGCACCAAACAGCGAGGTGTCAGCGTCTTTGGCGCAGGTCACGATCGTCCAGTCGTTAAATAAATGGTTAAGCACAGCAATCGACGTCAACGACGTAAAAGCGCAGGCGATCGACGAACGCCTCGAAATTCAGATCACCTACACACTGAAGGCGCGTGGTGAGCGTCGTTATCTCAATTTGGAAGTGACTCGTTAATCATGGCTGCAATTGACCGCATAGAGGAGCTGCGTTCCCGAGATGACATCGTCGGCATCGACTTTGTCTTTGTGCGGGAAAACCAAACGATGCTGTTCGTGTTCTTTCATCCGAACGCGACGCTGAACGCTGAACAGATCCTCGGAGTCGTCCAGCCATCTCAGATTAGAATCGTTAGTCCAAGCGGCGGAGAATTTCTACCCGTAGTACCCCTTAATCCAAGCTTTCCGCCGATCTGGGTTACGCGTTTTGGCAGGCGCGTCTTACGGGTGGTGACAACGACGCCCGGCGATTTTTCGCGTTACGAATTCCAGCTCACAAGTCCGCTAGTTGATCCTTACTTCAGTAAGGTCGGATTCAGTTTTAAAGCAAATTGTCCAAGCGAGCTTGATTGCGAAGCGGTCCCTCACGAGTGTCCCGAAGATACGCTGATCGATTACCCAGTTAACTATCTTGCGCGAGATTTTTGGAGTATCCGGCAGGCGTTGCTCGATTTTGCTTCTGACTGGCATCCGCAATGGAAAGATCGACTCGAAGCTGATCTCGGCATGATGCTCGCGGAACTGATGAGCGCTGCCGGCGACGAGTTTGCGTATTACCAGGATCGGATATCTCGAGAGGCTTACTTTGAAACTGCAAGTCAGCGCCGATCACTTCGGCGTCACGCTCGCTTGATTGATTACAACCTGCTCGATGGCAAGGGCGCAGCAACCTGGCTCGATTTCACAGTCAATGCAGTTGCGCCTGTGCACGTCATTTCAGCAGGCACTCCAGTTTGGGTTCCGCCTTCGGCAACACTTCCTTCTGACACTCCGACGATTCGGCGTGGTCGCAGTCCGTCAGTTTATGAAGTCGGTCATGGAATCGTGCAGGGCCACAACGGTTTGGCACCACCGTTAGGTGTGTTGCCTTCACAGACTGACATCTATCCGACATCAACTTTTAATCTGCGGAATGGTGCAAACCAATTAACGGCGTACCAGTGGGATGAAAACGACAAGTGCTTACTAGTTGGTACGACGTCAGTTCACATTGTCGGCCATCACGCTGCAGATCTGCCGCTTGAAGATTTCACCAATCCGAACGTTCCCGGGAAGTGGGTGGTGCTGGAAACAAACCCGCTCGACGCGAGTGTTCCGGTTCGTAGATGGCTTGTGCGCTTGATCAGAGTCGACGATGGAGGGGCAACGCTTGAAGATCCACTGACTACCACAGATTTGACGTTGATTGAATGGGAGCCTGCATACGCGCTGCCGTTTGAAATGGAAATGGAGACACTGGTCGTCCGCGGCAACATTGTGCCCGCAACTGCCGGAGAAACTCTCGAAGCCTTCTTTGAAATAGAACCGAATCCGCAGGCTCTTGTTCTACCACCATTGCAACCGCAGCATCTGCCGGTCACCAACACCCTTTACAACGAAAACTTTTCGAGCTTTGCCACCGAGCGCTCGAGGTTCCTGTTCTCTCTGCCGGGTTCAGAAGAGCGCGACGTGGTCTTTCATGGGCCAACTCTTGAGCACGCAGCACCTGAAGTTCGTGTGATGGATGGCACGCGCATCCTCGGCAATTGGGTTACTGACAGTGAATGGGAATGGAAGCGCGCAATGTTAGGCGTGAATTCATCGCTGCAGACTGACAAACACTTCATGCTCGACGACGGCTCGTGGAGACGTGTTGCTTCTTATCGCAGAGTTGATGAAACGGACACAGTCCAGGAGTTCATCCAGTTCGATTACGCCAACGGTCGCGGCGCAACTATTCAATTCGGTGACAACATTTTCGGTGAAGCTCCAGAACGTGGCATGCAGTTTCGCGCCGTCTATCGCCTTGGACATGGTCGAGGCGACAACGTCGGCGCCGATTCACTGAACGAGTTTGATCCAGCTGCGCTGCCATTCGTTACGGCAGTAACAAATCCAATCGGAATCACAGACAACGAGTTTCTCGACGGCGAGGTGCCTTTCGGTATGTCCAACGCAGTCGATCCGCAAACGTTTGCGGATGTCCGGCACGTAGCGCCCGATGCGTTTCGAGCTGAGACGTTCCGCGCAGTCCGTGCGGAAGACTATGCAGCGGCGGTTGAAAAACTCAGTTGGGTTCAACGAGCGGGCGCGCAGTTTCGCTGGACCGGCAGTTGGCTCACTTTGTTTGCCACGCCTGATCCGAAAGCAACGTTTACCTTAAGTGAAGAGTTGCGAATCGATCTCGAGCGACAACTTAATCGATATCGATTGGCGGGACGAGAGACTTACGGAATGAATCCGAAGTTCGCGAATCTCGATCTTGAGATTCACATCTGCGTCGCACCTAGTTCATACGCTGGTGAGGTGAAGGAAGCGGTGCTTGAGGCGTTGTTTGGCCATCGCGGAGTCAGACCACGGCCGGGATTCTTTTCGCCAGATAACTGGACCTTTGGAACTGCTCTCGAGCGCGCTCAACTCGAAGCGGCGATTCAGGAGGTCCCAGGCGTTCGCGCTGTGGAAGATATCTTCATCCGACGAAGAGGCTGGTTCGCAAAACGACTCTTTAGTGAGTTGGTCTATTCCGTCGCGGCTGACGAGATCATTCGCGTCGAGAACAATCGCGAATTACCTGAACGCGGTGCGGTACGTCTGGTCATGGAGGGAGGCGCATGAACTGCATCTGCGACGATTTTC
>DATJKB010000318.1:0-23007 GCA_035491875.1 Pyrinomonadaceae bacterium
TCTGACTCGGGAATTGAGTGTGCAAAAGACGTGTTTGGAAGCGGCGGAAGCAGGGTTGTTGCAGTCGGCCCACGATTGTTCTGACGGCGGCTTGGCCGTTGCACTCGCGGAGAGTTGTTTTTCAACACTCGGTCGATCCTCGATTGGTGCACAGATTGAACTCGAGAGCCCTTTGTCATCGGCCGTCACACTGTTCAGCGAATCACCTTCTCGAATAATCGTAACCGTCGACACGGCGAACGTTGTGGAGTTGGGAAGCATTGCCGGGAGGAACAACACGCCGATCGCCGTTATCGGTAGCGTAACCGGAACTGCGTTACGTATCTCCCTCAACGGTGACGAACTCATCGCGCTGGAGGTGGCGGAATTAGAGACTGCCTGGCGCACGTCGCTTTCGCGGAAGCTTGAAGCTGAAGCAATGGTCGCGGGAAAAGAATGATGTTCGATACGCGTAGAGATTTCGGATTTGGGATTTGGGATTTCGGATTTTGTTAGTTAACTTCGGTACTTTCGCTGACGATATCTCATGCTCGTTCGAACCGATAAAACGAAAATCCGAAATCCGAAATCCCAAATCCGAAATCTCTAGGCGTATCTAACGTCACGCAATGCACCCGGTCATCTACCTCAACCGAACGATGGTCGAAGCGACGAAGGCGCGAGTTGCTCCCGTCTCGTCTGCAATGCTTTACGGCCGGGGAGTTTTCACCACACTCGCCGTCTACAATTCACAACCTTTCCTCTGGTCCAGGCATTGGGAACGTCTTTCGGCCCATGCGGCCAAACTCGCCGTCGACCTCACGGGTCTCAGTGAAAAAAATGTCGGTGAGGCACTGCGTAAACTGATCGCGGTGAATCAAGTCGAAGATGGCCGAGCTCGCGTGATCCTGTTAGCCCGTAGCGGTCGCGACGTTTGGAAAACCAGGACCACCGGTTCAAAGAATACTGACCTCATAATCATGACCGGCGAGGCTCACAAGAAACCAGTGAGTGGATTATCGATCGCAGTCTCACCTTATCGCGTGAGTACACTCTCACCAACAACCGGCATCAAGAGTCTTAACTACCTTGACCACGTGCTGTCGTGGGAAGAGGCGCAGACGCGTGATTTCGATGAGGCTGTAATGCTGAACGAACGCGGTGAGATCGTCTCCGGAACGCTCGCAAATATCTTCTGGGTAACGAATGGAACAGTCCACACGCCTGCACTCAGCACCGGCGCGATGGCCGGCATTACGCGCGAGAGTGTGATCGATATCGCTAACAAGCACTTCATACCGGTGGTTGAGGGAGTTTATGAAATGCCGGACCTTACGGAAGCAGATGAAATCTTTCTTACTTCGTCAGGTTTAGGTTTGGCGCAAGTGACGACCTTTGATTTTCGTCGTTACAACGCAGCCGCAGGAAAGCTTGTTAGCACGCTTACTACCGCGTTCTCTAAGTTGATCAGCTAAGAGACGGCGGCCGGGGCAGGAGCAGAAAGAAATCATTGGTCAGTTATTATTTGACAGTTATCAATTATCAATTTGGTCTTCGCCCTTAGTCCACAATATTCGCCGAACGTTGGTGGGATTGCCCTAGGCGAGACGAAAATTGATAATTGATAACTGTCAAATAATAACTGACCAATGATTTCTTTTTGTTCTCCTCCTTCTGCCTGCTGCTCCTGCTGATATCTTTTCCTGGCCCAAAACGCCACAAAACCACGCGTTTGTAAGTAGAGGCCCACTATGGATGCCAAAACAGACAACGCAGACGACACTTGTGAACAGGTCAGACTGGAGTGGCAGGCGATCGCCCGAGGCGAGGTGTCGCGCCAGCGGCGACGATTGAGTCGCTTTACGACGGATCAACAGATGGCGGTGGAATCCGTTTTAGTGTCTGTCGCGAGTGGTATGTTTGAAACGTTGTTTGCGAATGCGCCCCAACCTAGGGCGTCAAAAGTGTTCAGTATTTGGCGACGCGACCCTAAGTTGGCCTAATCAAATTCGCTAGCTCTGACAACAGAAGTGCGACTCGGCTGAGCTCAGTGCTTCGCGCCTGTTCCTATCCTCGATCTCTTTAATCTTGCTTCTCAGCCAATCCTTAACTTCCTCTTCTAACTTGTGCTGATTATCCGTCAGTTCGAGGTCAGCGATCGTCTCTCCCTGGGCATTCAGTGGAATGTGATGGCAGGGGATGTCTGTCGCGCGATCCTCTTTTGTGACGAAGTCAATGAAATGACATTCGTTGCACGGATGCGCACGGTAGGGATAGCCGTAGTTAATGCATGACAACGAGTCTTGAAATGTCGATGTCGGTTTCCAGGGTGTGCGTACCGATCTTCCGTAACCGCCTTGCTCAATGAAGGAGAGTTCCTCTTTCAGTAGCTCGAGAAGATCACGATCATCTTGTGCCATTGGCTTGTCCTCCATTCGCTTAAGTAGTTTCAAGATCTGCTGTGGCCCATGCCTGACAGCGATCGAGAAGAGCAACCGATATGCCGATGGTCATTTCCACCAAAAATCTGCTGCCACAAGACACAGCCTGCGGGATCTTTCCCAGACGTGAGCGAAACCCCGCAGATCCTCTCCACAACCTCTATCTCGACAGGCCACATTCACTACCGTTTGCGATAGAAGTGACCAATTCCTTCAACCCTTAGTTTTAACTGTCAGAAACGCCGCTGAGATAGATTTTTGTGCGCACATATGAGGGCCACTTGCTACGGCAAACGCTACTGAATCGATAGCTTTGTCGCCACGCGGGAGCCTTGGTATCCATTTTGCCGACGGATTACGCGTTACTTCCTGAGGGGGACAAGCGTCCTAAATATCAGGACCAGGAAAACCGAGTGGATTCTCTAACCAAGATCACCAGCACCCAATTTCAAGAAATCCGATTAGAGTGGCAAGAGATCGCGAGATCTGAAGTATCGCGACACCATTGCAGTCTTGCGTTAAGTGCAGAGCAAGAGCGGGAAGTTGAGACGGCGCTTGTTGCGGTTACTGATGGCTTGTTCGAACGGCTGTTAGCTAACGTCTCAGCGCAGGCTCAACTTACGTGTTTGAAGATTTGGCAGCGTGAAAGATTAGTCGCGTCTTAAGACTACGTTTGGTCCACACCTAGTCTGCCGGTTGTTAACGCTAATGTTACAGGCGTGGCAACCGCTTCCGCATTTGGCCGAGTTTGATCGGAGGCTGAGTGATCGAATGCGATGCCAGGCGCGAACGCCAATAAATCCACTGGCCGCGATAATACTGATCACCGCTACCGGTGTTTGCCAGTCGAACATTAGCTGAACCCCAACAATCTTCCACCCTGAAAAGTTATGAGCGAGCCCAGGTAAGCCAGCACCAGCATGTAGCTCACCATGAAGAGTGGCCAGCGCCACGAATTTGTCTCACGACGCACAACCGCAAGTGTCGACATGCATTGACACGCCAACACAAAAAAGACCATCAAGGATAGACCCACCAGCGGCGTCCACATCGGCGAGCCATCGGATCTCTTTGCACTCATGATTGCTTTGACGAGTGAACCAGACCGCTGACTCTCGTCTTCCTCGCCAACGTTGTAGACAACACCGAGAGTCGAAACGATCGTTTCGCGCGCTGCAAACGACGAGATGAGTCCAATCCCAATTCGCCAATCAAAGCCAAGGGGGGCGATGATGGGCTCCAATAGTCGCCCCGCTCTGCCGGCATAGCTATTGGCGACTTTGTAGCTTCTGGAACCCTCTGTTGTGCGCGGAAATGCCGCAAGGGCCCATAACACAATCGACGCTGCGAGGATTACTGTGCTCGCCCTTTTTACGAAGAGCCCTGCGCGTGACAGCATCGTGTGAAAAACATTCGATACGCTGGGAATTCGGTAGACGGGTAATTCCATTACAAACAGTGTGGACGGCGCCTTGAGAATAGAATGTTTGAGTAACCACGCAACGCCGACTGCTGTTGAGATACCAAGCAAATACATCATAAGGATTATCAACGCGCCCGTGGAGATGAAGCCAAATGTCTTCTGGTTCGCGAAACACGAGGCAATCATGAGTGTGTAAACCGGCAAACGTGCCGAACAACTCATGAAGGGAGCGATCATGATCGTCGTGATTCGATCCTTCGTGCTCTCAATGGTTCGCGTTGCCATTACGGCTGGAACGGCACAGGCAAAACTCATCACGAGCGGGAGAAAAGCCTTTCCGTCAAGTCCGACACTCCGCATCAATCGATCCATCAGAAATGCCGCGCGGGCCATGTAGCCGCTTTCTTCCAATATCGCTATGAAAAGAAATAGCAGCAGAATCTGAGGCAAAAACACTAAAACACCGCCAACTCCCGCAATCACTCCGTCCGCCAGCAGATCGGTGAACACTCCAGGCGGCAATGTCGTCCGCACGAAGCGACTCAGAGCTGAGAATCCGCCGTCGATCAGATTCATCGGCAGGTTGGCCCATGAGAAGATTATCTGGAAAACAAATAAGACAACGGCAGTCAGAATTATTGGGCCAAAAAGTCGATGTGTCAGCAGTGCATCGATGCGCTCCGTTCGACTAAGGCTTTCGCGCTTGTTCCGAGTCAACACACCCGAGAGCAAACTGTCGATTCGCTGATACCTGTTTAGTAGTTGGTCCTTACGAGTTGTTGGTGTGTCTATTCGTTTTCGAGGCACACACGCATGAATGTCCTCAGCGGCCTTCTTCACCGCGCCGGCCAGAGCTTCCATGCCTATCTGTCGACGCGCAACGACGGGAACTACGGGAACGCCTAACTCTCGTGACAACAGCGGCACATTAATCTCGAGGCCATCACGAAGGGCGAGGTCAAACATGGTCAAGGCCACAACCGTGGGCCGGCCAAGTTCGATTACCTGTGTTGCGAGATAAAGATTCCGCAAGAGATTCGTCGCATCAATCGCTAGGATGATTAGGTCAGGATCACTTGATTGAACCAACGTGTCGCGAGCGATCTGTTCATCGATTGATGTCGCGTTAAGACTGTAGAGTCCCGGGAGATCAACGACAGTCACAGCTGACTGATCATCTAGGAACCAAACACCTCGTTTCTTCTCGACGGTCACGCCGGGATAATTCGCAATCTTCTGCCGCAAACCTGTCAGTGCATTGAAAAGACTTGTCTTGCCGGCGTTGGGATTACCAGCGATGGCAATAGTTATTGAAGTGGAAAGCGATTGAGCTTGTCGAGCAGGCATTTGATCTCAGGACATCAATCGGGGTGGACGGCCACGCTGATCATCTCAGCTTCTGTTCTCCGTAGAGCGAGGTGATAGTCGCGAAGTTTTACTTGAATAGGATCGCCGAGAGGAGCGCTGCGGACCACTGAAATAATCGCGCCGGGAACCAGTCCCATCTCCATCAAGCGCAATGCAATAAACCCGGGACCGAGAACGTTTAAGACGGTCGCCCAACGTCCATGTGGCAGCGCGTTCAAAGTCGAATAGTTGGTCTTCTTCATTTTGTTATTCGCATCCGGGTCGAAGTTGAAAGTCGCTTTCACTCCTAACAGGAGCGACAAGAGCAACTGTCAGGCCGCGATCACAGGAGCAGTAAGCAGTAGGCAAGAGCAGGAATTTCGACTTCGCTGCCCCTGCGCGTGTTGCTCCTGCTCCTGTCCCGTTTGAGGAATTCTCCGCAGGCGTCCGGTTTATTACCCAACTAATTCATCCGCAAACGCGACTTTCTCCGCATAAACACTGGGCACGAGCGTTGCTCCCCACCCTGCGTTCACGCTGCGATAGCAGTGAGGTCCGCATGCTGAGGTCATCAACCCTTCTCGAAAAATACGACGTTCCCGGCCCTCGTTATACGAGCTACCCAACCATTCTGCATTGGAGTTCACCGCCCCCAATCGACGAGTGGATTCAGAGTGTTTGTGAAAGCCTGAGCGAAAGTGAGCGACTGGGAACCGGCGCCGCAATCTACGTTCATGTTCCCTATTGCCGTTCGCTTTGCACCTACTGCGGCTGCAATTCCCGGATAACGACAAAAACTTCAGTCGCTGAACCCTACCTGCGAACGGTGTTGCGCGAATGGGATTTATATCGCCAACACTTCGGCGAGGTGAGGGTTCCCCTCAGTGAGTTGCACCTCGGCGGCGGTACGCCGACATTTCTATCACCGGCGGAGCTTGAAGAGTTGATCGTGGGAATTCTTCAGCATGTTCAGAAAACAAGCGACGCGGAGTTTTCCATTGAGTCGGATCCTCGAGTAACCACAAAAGAACACCTCGAACGACTCGCGAAACTCGGATTCAAGCGGTTGAGTCTTGGCGTCCAGGATTTTGACCCGCTGGTGCAACTTGCAGTGAATCGTGTTCAGTCAGAAAAACAAGTTGCCAAAGTCACCGAGACCGCTCGCGCGCTTGGTTTCGATAGCGTCAATTACGATCTGATCTACGGGTTGCCATTTCAAACAGTTCAAAGTGTCGAGATGACTGTCGACGCAGTAATGAAGCACTGGCCGGATCGGATCGCATTCTATGGTTATGCGCACGTTCCCTGGGTGAAGCCCGGTCAACGACACTTCACAGAAAACGATCTGCCGGTAGGCAAGGCAAAACGACAACTCTACGAGCGCGGACGCGAACTGTTGCTTGATGCCGGTTATCGTGAAATCGGCATGGACCACTTTGCGCTGGAGACTGACTCGTTATGGCCTGCGGCAACAAGCGGCACGCTGCATCGCAACTTCATGGGCTACACGTCGCGCTTCGTGATGCCGCTGATCGGTCTCGGAGTTTCTTCGATTAGCGATTCCTGGAACATGTTTGTGCAAAACGAAAAGGAAATCGAAACCTACACGCAGCGAGTCAGCAACGGTGAATTGCCAATCGCGCGAGGTCACAAGCTTAGTTTTGAAGATCGAGTGCTGCGGCGTCACATCCTGAATCTGATGACGCGTTTTGAAACTCACTGGAATGGTGGTGAGACATACGTGCCTTATCTACACGACATCAACGAGCGTCTCTCTGAATTTCGCCGAGATGGATTGTTGAACTGTTCAGATGGACAATGCGAAGTCACGGACAGCGGTCGCCCTTTTTTGCGAAACATCTGCATGGCGTTCGATGCTCACCTTGCACGAGACAACGGCAGCAAACAATTCAGCCGGACCATTTAACATGAAGACAGGCATTCTCTTACTCAACTTTGGTGGCCCCTGGACGTTGTCTGACGTCAAGCCGTTTTTGTATCGACTGTTCGCGAACAAGAACGTTCTGGTCGGCGTGCCTGCACCTCTCCGTCAGATGCTTGCCTTTCTTATCGCTCAGGTAAAAGGGCCGTCGAGTCGAAAAGGATATGAGTTGATCGGCGGCGGATCGCCACAACTGAAATGGACGGCGATTCAGGCGGAAGGTTTACGTAGCATCTCTTCGACCTGCGATGTACGCATCGAGATCGGGATGCGCTCCGCTGAACCGTCGATTCAAGCTGCTCTCGAGCGATTGAAGGTCTGGGGCGCTGACAAGTTGGTGCTACTTCCGTTATTTCCGCAGTATTCCAGTACTACGACTGGAACCTGTTTTGAAGAAGTGGGAGAGGCTTTGCGACGGCTCGATTGGTCTCCCGAAGTTCATCAAATCGTAAACTGGCCGGACCATCCGATTTATATCGAACTCCTGAAGGCGACTCTCAATGAAGCACTCGAAGAAATGGAAAAGGACCAGACGACTGCCGGTCCAGTCCACGTCATATTCTCCGCGCATTCATTACCGCTGAAGATCGTTGAACGGGGCGATCCGTACCCTGAAGATGTCAAGCGCACGGTAAAAGCGCTGACAACAAATCTTCAGCACGCGTGGTCTCTCGCGTTTCAGTCGCGGAATGGAAAGCTGCCGTGGTTGCAGCCATACCTTGAAGACGAGCTGAAGAGATTGGCGAATGACGGCGTGCAGCAGGTTGTGGTTGTTCCGATCAGTTTCGTCAGCGATCACATCGAGACACTCTTTGAATTGGATCAGTTGTACGCCGACCTTGCGCATAAGAATGGAATTCGATCATATCGACGCGCGCGTTGTTTCAATGCCGATCCGCGATTCCCGCGCATCCTGCATTCGTTGTTGAAAGGAGCGCACGCATGATAGGCACGCTCGACAAGATTAAGCGCGAGGTAACGGTTGTGGGAGCAGGAATCGCCGGGATGCTGGCGTCTTATTACCTCGAGCGCAGCGGTTATCGCGTGACGCTGATCGAAGAAAAGAATCGCGGAGGAGGCTTGATCCGTACGGCACATACAAACCAGGGAATTGCGGAAAGCGCGGCGCATTCTCTGATAGCAACGCCGACGGTATTGGATCTTTGTCGTGACCTGGAAGTCCCGCTGGTGGAACCACGCAAGGAGGCAAAGGCGAAGTACATCGTGCGCAACGGGAGATTGCGCAGGTTTCCGTTGTCGATACCGGAAGCACTATCGACTCTCGCACGCGCGAGCTTTGTCAATTCGGTCAACGACAACCATCAATCGCTGGAAGCATGGGGCCTGCGGCACCTGGGCCAGCCGGCTGTCGACTATTTACTGACACCGTTGGTTAGAGGAATCTACGGCGTACAGCCGGCTGAGCTCGGTGTTGGAGCAGCCTACCCCGCATTGCGACTGCCAGTTGGTCAAACGTTACTCGGATCGTTTCTGAAAAAAAGAAAGGCGAAGAAAGATAAAGAAACGAAAAAGCGCGTCGCGCCGCAGCTCGGCATGGGAGATCTCGTAAAGCAATTGGAACTTCATCTCCAATCACGGCTTGGTCCAAGATTCCGAAAAGACGAGCGCGTGAAGCGTCTGCCTGATGCGCCAAACGTGATCATTGCTACGCCGGCGCATGATGCCGCACGTTTGGTAGAGACCGATTCATGGAAACTCGCGCAGCAACTGCTTTCAGTAACGTACACTCCGATTGTTTCAGCGACTGTGTTCGTGGAGCGAAGCGCCTTTACAAACCCGGTGGAGGGTGTTGGTGTACTGATGCCCGCGTGTGAAGACAGATCATGTTTGGGAATTCTCTTCAACTCGAGCTCGTTTGCCAGGCGCGTGACGGACGAAGAGAAGCTAGCTTCCTTTACAGTAATGATGGGTGGCACGTCGCAGGCTCAGTGGCTCCATGCAACCGACGAAGAGATCGAATTTCGAATAACACACGAGTTTAAATCATTACTCGGTATACAAAATATCTCGAGCCTGTTGATTCACAGATGGCCTACTGCTTTGCCGCAGTATTCCATTGCTTTGCCTGAGGTTTGGCAATATGCGCGGACGACCTGGTGTGCGGAACCCGGCCGAATGCTTTTCGGCAACTACACCGGGCAAATCAGCTTGCGGGGAATGATCGAGAGTGCGGCAGAGTTGTGTTAGGTATTTCAGTTGAGCACCGCTGACACCACTCTTTCTCCATCAGTGGTGTCATTTCTTTGGCTGCGCTTCCCTAACGAACCGGAAATGGGGTAATTTGCATTGGAACGACATTCGATGCCGTTCTCCACAAGCTGGATCTAACAATCAATCCTTACAAGAGTGAGTCTGTGAAATGAGCACTGTTACCGAAGAAGCTTCGGAAAGAACCGACGAAACAGCCAATAAATGGGTCTATCTATTCGAAGAAGGCCCCGGCGACGATAAGGCTTTGCTGGGTGGCAAAGGCGCCGGTCTTTGTGAGATGACTCGCGCGGGGTTACCTGTGCCTCCTGGTCTAATCGTGACTACCGAAGCGTGCAATGCCTTCTTTGAAAACGACAAGAACTTTCCCGAAGGCATGTGGGAGCAGGTGAAGGAAGGACTCAAGCGGATTGAGGAAAAAGTCGGAAAGCGTTTTGGCGATCCGAAAAATCCGTTGCTGGTTTCAGTTCGATCGGGCGCGGCGTTTTCGATGCCGGGGATGATGGACACAGTTCTCAATCTAGGCCTCAATGAAGAAACTGTTCAGGGCCTTGCGAAACAAACCGGTGATTTGCGTTTCGCCCTTGATGCGTATCGACGCTTCGCTTCGCTCTTCGGAGAGATCGTGATGGGGGTGGCTCACGAGAAGTTTGAGCGCGTGCTGGATCGTTTCAAAGCTCAAACTCGAGGTGGGAAGGATACAGATCTCGAGGCCAACGACTTGCGCGAGATCATCGCGGCCGAAAAACAAATCATTCTTACCGAACAAAGCGCGATTCCCGAAGATCCATATGAGCAACTGCGCGTCGCGATTGCCGCGGTGTTCAATTCATGGATGGGCCGGCGGGCGATCGATTATCGCCGCGTTAATAAAATTCCTGATTCACTTGGAACCGCTGTCAATGTGCAGGCAATGGTGTTTGGAAACATGGGTGCAGGGAGCGGCACCGGCGTCGCATTCACGCGCAATCCTTCGACTGGAAAGAAGGAGCTCTACGGCGAGTATCTTTTGAACGCGCAGGGTGAGGATGTCGTTGCCGGTATCCGTACGCCAAATCCCATTTCGCAGCTAAAGAAAGAACTGCCCGAGGTCTACAATGAGTTCGCTTCGATCGCCAACCTCCTCGAACAGCATTACCACGACATGCAGGACTGCGAGTTCACCATCGAGCGGGGCAAACTCTGGATGTTGCAGACGCGAACAGGCAAACGCAGTGGTGCAGCCGCGGTCCGCATCGCTGTCGATATGGTTTACGAAAAACTGATCGACAAGACGACAGCCGTCCAGCGTGTTACCCCGGAACAACTCGACCAGCTTTTGCATCCGACTGTCGATCCAAAAACAAAAGCGACAGTGCTTGCGACAGGTTTGCCTGCGAGTCCCGGGGCCGCTCAAGGACAAGTTGTCTTTAGCCCTGACGATGCTGAAGAGTTCGCCCGTGAAGGAAAGAAGGTTGTGCTCGTGCGACAGGAAACCAGTCCTGACGACTTTCATGGCATGGTTGCGGCGCAAGCAATTGTTACTGCGCGCGGTGGCATGACGAGTCACGCTGCGGTTGTCGCTCGAGGCATGGGCAAGACCTGCGTCAGTGGTGCCAACGCGATCAATATCGACTACAGCCAGCAGCAGTTCACTGTTGACGGAGTGGTAGTTACCAAAGGCGAATGGATCACGGTCGACGGATCAACCGGTCGCGTCTTCCTGGGCCAGGTGCCGACGATTCAGCCCACCCTTGAGAATGATTTTTATAAATTGATGACGTGGGCCGATCAATATCGGCGATTGCGTGTTCGGGCCAATGCCGACACGCCGCTCGACGCGAAAACGGCCCGTCAATTTGGTGCTGAAGGTATTGGTCTCTGTCGAACTGAACATATGTTCTTCGGCGACCAGCGTTTAGCAGCAATGCGCGAGATGATTCTTTCAGAGGGTGTTGGCGCACGCGAGAAAGCACTCGAGAAGCTTCTGCCGTTGCAGCGCGGCGACTTCATCGGAATCTTTCGCGAGATGGTCGGCCTGCCAGTGACTATTCGTCTGCTCGATCCGCCTCTTCATGAGTTTTTACCGAATGTCGAAGAACTGACAAGCGAGCTCGCTGAACTGAAGATGGCCCTGAAACGTGCTGGTTCTTTGAGCGACATGGATCACGTGCTTGATGAGATCGATGAGAAGCGCGCATTACTGCGCCAGGTGAATCGCATTCGGGAAGCGAATCCCATGCTCGGATTCCGCGGTTGTCGACTTGGCTTGTTGTTTCCTGAAGTCACAAGAATGCAGTGCCGTGCGATTTTCGAAGCAGCGTGTCACGTGCAAGGTGAACGAAAGAAGGTTGAACTCGAGATCATGGTACCGCTGGTATCGCTCAGCGAAGAGTTGCGACAACAGCGCGAACTCATCGAGGAAGTTGCCATGCAAGTGATGGGCGAACATGGTATGACAATCGAATACCACATCGGCACCATGATCGAATTGCCGCGCGCCGCTTTGATGGCGGATCGCATTGCAGCCCACGCCGACTTCTTCTCGTTCGGCACTAACGATCTCACGCAAACAACTTTTGGCTTGAGCCGCGACGACTCGAGCCGGTTCCTACCTAACTACATCGAACGAAAGATTATCCGCGACGATCCTTTCCAGGTGCTTGATCGAGATGGCGTCGGACAGTTGGTCAGAATGGGTACGGAACGTGGACGCTCTATCAAGCCAGAACTAAAGGTTGGAATTTGCGGCGAACACGGCGGCGATCCACAGTCGATCGCGTTCTGCAACGAGATCGGTTTGAACTACGTGAGTTGTTCGCCATTCCGCGTACCCGTTGCTCGACTCGCAGCAGCGCAAGCGGCATTGAATCCCGCATCTTCAGAAGCCATCAGTTCACAAGTCTAAAACGGCCGCAGATAAACGCGGATAGACGCAGATCAGAAAGTGATTGAAAACGCTTTCTGATCTGTTTTTTCTGCCTGAGTTCAGCCGTAATTCACTGAGTTAGTCTAGAATCAGCGCAGGTATTCGCCGACTAAACGCAGTTCGGATAAAGGAAGGCAGAACAGTTTATCCTTGTTCTGATCTGTGTTTTTCTGCGTTCATCTGCGGCCTAATTCTGGAGGATAACGACCATGCCGGCGAAGGACCTCAAGGATCTTCTCGAACGGATACACACGCGACTCGATGAAAGCTTCGTAAACATCGGCGCCCAGGTTGCCCATCTCGAAGCGGCGGACCTCGCCGAGCTCATTAATCAACTCACAATCTCCGAAGCAGCGACCGTGCTGTCGATGCTGCCAGTGGCGCGTGCGACAGAACTGTGCGACCAACCCACCATGCGTCGTCGTGCTGCGATCCTGGCCCAACTCGAACCTGAACGTGTGGCGGAAATCCTGTCAGGCCTGTCAGCCGACGAATGCACGGACATCATTCAACGCATGGGCGTGCATCAGCGCCATCGCATCTTTCCCAAACTCAGTGGAGAGATTCAGGCAGAATTAAAAGAGCTGTTGCAGTATCCAACCCACACGGCTGGCGGCAACATGACGACGGAATTCGTCCGTCTCGATCCGACTATGACCGTCAGTGATGCGCTCAAGCACATTCGCTCAGTCGCACGTGAAAAGGAATCGATTTATGCGTGCTACATGATGGATCCGCAAACCGACCGGTTGCTCGGAGCGGTATCGTTGCGCGACCTGGTGATGGCGGAGCTCGATCGACCAGTGACCGAAGTTATGCGACCGAGGCCGGTGACTGTGAATGTCCATGACGATCAGGAGCTCGTAGCGAAGAAGATCAGTAAGTATAACCTGCTGGCCGTTCCCGTCCTGGAAGACGACTTGAGTGTGGTGGGCTTTGTGACGGTCGACGACATCATCGACGTCATGATCGAAGAGCAGACTGAAGACATCCTGCGCATGGCGGCCGTTGAGCCGGGCGCCCTGGATAAGCCCTATTTCGATAACCCGATCTTTCGCGTGGTGCGCAAACGCATCGGCTGGTTGTTGTTGCTATTTGTCGCGGGTACTTTGACGAGCGCGGTGCTGCACCGTTTTGAAAACGAGTTAGCCGCAGTAGTCGCGTTGGCGTTTTTCATTCCGCTGTTAATTGGAACTGGCGGCAACGCGGGTGCGCAGACGGTGATGACAGTGATTCGCAGTCTCTCGCTTGGTGAGTTTGGCGTAAAGCAAGCGTGGCGAGTTGTGCTGCGTGAGGCTACGACAGGGATGTTAGTGGGATTGATGGTCGGGGCAGTGGCGTTCGGTCAGGCGTTGCTCTGGAGAGCGCCGCTCGCCCTGGCGATCACTGTGTCAGTAACGATGTTTGCGATCTGTCTTTGGTCAACAACGGTTGGGTCCTTGATTCCAATCGCTGCGGAAAGGTTTGGAGTTGATCCTGCGGTGTTATCAGCGCCACTGATCACAACGCTCGTCGACGCGACTGGTCTAGTTATTTACTTCACGATCGCAAAAATCATCCTCGGCGTGTAAAGTCGGGAGCTACACAATTCGACGTTCAAAAAATCGGGGTTCAATCTCCATCGAAACAAATCAAGATTACATAAATTGCAGGTTGGGAAGGGTGGCTTGCCCCCGCTCAAGAGGCAAATTAGCTCAACGTTGAATGGAAATGAATCTTGAGCGGGGGTAAACCGCCCTTCCCAACTGCATTTATCTCGGCTTGAGTCATACCACTGACCTTGAGCGCTGATGTTTTGCTCGTCGAACGTCAAACTCAAACTTGAGTGTTATGCCAACCCAACTTCATTAACACAAAATCCGAAATCCGAAATTCAAAATCCGAATTCCTCCCCTACTCCATTCTTCGATAGGCGAACGTCAAGTGTTTCGTTCCTTCGCCACCATCAATGCTCGCCGTTAGTGAGCCGTCAGCGGTCTTCTTATAAATGATCCGCTTAGGAAAATCGTGCGTGGGGTTTTCGAAGACTGCTTCTTGCGCAGTTACACGAGTCAACTTGAAGTCAGTCTGTGGGCAGCGCCCTTTCGGTTGGGCCACGTAATAGATTTCATTCTCACGTTGCTCGATTCTCAGGAACTCAAACTCGGCGGTTTTTCCGCCGGCCACTGTCCGGCTCATTCCCAACAGCGAGCCTCCGGCCGGTTGAGTCCAATGCTCTTCAATTTGTGCGCGTCCTCCGGCTGCAGTCTGCCACTCGCCGGAGATCCAGCTGAGTTGAGTGATGTCGGAAAGAATTGGTGCCGCTTGGCCAGTTCGCCCGGTTCGAACGAGCGGCGAAAGCATTAGAAGAACAGCTACAAGAGCTAAAGATATGGTCCGGTGTTTCATTCGACCTCCGTTATGCATTAGTTCTCTCTGCGACCTCTGCGTCTTTGCGACCTCGGCGTTTTAAATGCGTGGCTCGTAACTTAACGCATAAAGTTAACGCAGAGAACGCCGAGACGCAGAGGCCGCAGAGGCCGCTGAGCATAGTCATACAAGGCTATCTTGTATTGGAAATACCCGACATACGCCGTTTGCGGGTAAAGGATTCAGTGAACGCGTTCTGTTCAGCGAAGAGAGCTGCGGGAGTTTCGTGCGCGAACTGTCGGAAGTCTTTGATGAGATGTGCTTGATCGTAATAGCCGCAGTCGATGGCGATCGTGGGCCAAGCCGTCTTGTTTGTATCAACGGCGCGGAAGACCGCTTGAAAACGCAGGATGCGGGAAAGCAGTTTTGGCCCCACACCAACTTCCGCAAGAAATCGTCGCTCAAGTTGCCTGCTGCTCAGACCAGCTGCGGCCGCGAGATGGTTAATGGGAATCATTCCTGACGACTCAACCACTTTTGCAGCAACACGAAGCAGCCCGAAATCGGATTTACTGTTCTCTAGCATCCTTAAGAGTACTGTTTGTAACGCTGCTACCTTGTCGTTCAGGTTGGGAAGATGCGCGGCCTCGGAGACGAGTTTGATTTCGAGAGTTCGTGCAAACGATCCAAGCTCCACCACCTGGTTGGTTAGTTCATGTATGGGCAACTTGAAAAACGGCGTAGTCCCACCCGGATGAAATCGAATGCCGATTAATTGAACTGGCCCTGTGGGAGAGATAAAGATCGGACTAGTCATCTGCCCGACTATAAAGTTGCGTGGTTGAACTGTGGCCAAGTGGTCATCGTGTTGAGCGAACGGTGCGCCGAAATTGAGAATCACTTCGACGCAGCCGTCAGGAAGAATTCGCTCCGTCTTTTGATCTGAAACTTGCGCATTACTCTCCAGTGCCCAGAAACATTCGACGAAACTATTGAGAGGTGGTTGCGGCTGAAATTCAGAATAGCGCAAGAGTTTGATTTACCTGCGGTCGTCGTTTGAAGCCGTAACCAATGTTTAATGACACTGAAAAGTGATCGAAGGGAGCCAATCGTCAATCAACAATCGACAATCGGCAATGTAGATGGTGCACCCGGCACGACTCGAACGTGCGACCCCCTGATTCGTAGTCAGGTACTCTATCCAGCTGAGCTACGGGTGCTTGTGATTGGTGAATGGTAAATGAGCGTAGGGGAAAGAGCAAAGAGCAAAGAGCGAAGAGCGAAGAGCCAAGAGCAGAAGCTGCTTTTCCCTTTGCTCTTAGCCCTTTGCGCTTTACCCCTTTGCTCTTACCGCCCAACATATCCCGTCTTCGTCCGCGCTATCAATTCCGGATTGGTCACTTCAACTTTGATCTCATGCCACTTGCCTGTGGGACGATCGCCCGGTGGTTGATACCCAACCGTGTAGAGCGTGCGTAGGTCGGCAGCCACCTCACGATAGAGTTCTGCCATCTTCTCCAGTCGGTTGACCTCATTCAAACGTCCACCGGTGCGCTCAGCCAGCGCCTGCATTCGCGCGCGGGCTGAAGCATAAATACCAATAATGCTTGGGGTCGGCAGTGGCAAACGCCTGGGATCTCCGGATGGCAGAGCGAGTGGATAAATTGAAACGCCCAACCGGTCGGCCGCCGAGAGCACCCCGTTCAGATCGGCACTCGCCTCTGGTTTTATCATCGCCAATGCTTCGGCGTCTGTCTGTGCTGCTGAAACTGTCTGCCGGTCGATTTTCCGAAGTTGCGTATCAATCCCGTCGCTAAGAACCACTATCGCCTTTCGACGTTTGCCCTCCTTTTCGAGTTCTCTTAGGGCGAACCTCAAGGCCTCGTAAAAATTGGTCTCGCCGGACCCTTGAGCAAGAGTGTCGATCGCATACGCAGTTTTCCGTCTGTCCAGGGTGAAGTCGGTTTGTGATTTGTCCTTTGCATTGAATTGAATAACTGCAACGCGATCCTGCGGTCCTAACGCATCGAGGAAGCGAATACTTGCGAGTTTCAACTGCTGGCGAAAGTTAATCGTCGAACCCGACATGTCGAGCAACAACACCAGGCTGAATGGCGCCTGCGCTGGTTCAAACAACTGTATCGACTGTTTGACGCCATCTTCGTAGACAGCAAAATCATGTTTGCTCAGGGAGGTAATCGCGTTCCCCTGCTTATCGACCACCCCCACGTTGAGCTGCACGAGCGAAACGTTGGTGCGCACAACGTCGTCCGGGTCCTGGCCGAAACAGATGCTCGCGATTGCTGCGATCAAAGCTCCGGCAACGGCAATTCGCGTCGCACCAACAAGTTTTTGAATGTGTCCTGCGCCCTTCATTTCGGCTTTTTGATGCTTCTAACCGCCGTAAGGCTGTTGAGATTCTCCACCTTAAACAACCCTTCTGGAAAAAACAGAGCGGAGAGTATGCCCGCCAAAACCGATTTTTTCAAACGGTGCATTTAATTGGCCGCAGATTCACACAGATAAACGCAGATCAGAAATATGAACGATTGAGAAAGCGGTCCGGTCTTAGTTCTCCCTTCTCTGATTTGTGTTTATCTGTGTGAATCTGCGGCTTAGATCTTATAATGCGCCCGAGCGAGACCCTCACACATGCCGTTTCTCACGTTGCACCGCCCAAATTTCTGCGCAGAATGTGGCGCCAAGATCCTCCGCCTACGTTGGCGTCTGTGGACAAATCGCAAGTTCTGCGACTCGTGTGCGCGCACTCTTCGACGCCAGCGATGGACGATGGCAGGTCTGATCACGCTTGTCATCTTCATCATCGGTTTCTTTCTTGGTCACGAACTACAGCCTTCACCACCGCCTCTTATCATTCAACGAGCTGAACCGGCCTCGAGAGATTCAAACTCCGCAAGCACACCATCACAGCCGCTGACTATTGAAGAGGTTTACGTCTGTGGGGCACGAACAAAGAAAGGGCGGCCCTGCTCGCGTCGAGTTCACGGCCCGGTGCGATGCTGGCAACATAAAGGTGAGAAAGCGATGCTTTCGCAGGAGAAGCTTCTGGTTAAGTGAATAGGAAGAAAAGAAATCATTGGTCAGTTGTCATTTGACAGTTATCAATTGTCGTTTTCTCCGGAAGAGGATCGCGGATAGGGGCGTATGTTGAAATTGAAACACCACCGACATGAAGTCGGTGGTGTCCAAGTTGATGTGGAAGCGGGAAGTTGGTGGCCGGTTACAAAATGACAATTGATAACTGTCAAATGATAACTGACCAATGATTGTTACTAACTGTCAACTCTACTTACTCCCCGGACCCCTCGAGATCCTGCTGTCGATCGTCTTCACCGGTGGCGCAGGCTTCGGTGGCAGCTTCACGGGATTCTTGAGTCGCGTCATCGCTTCGCTAATCGCGCGCTCGAGTTGCGGATCCTTTCCAGCGATCACTGACTGCGGATCGTTATCGACTTCGATGTCAGGATCGACTCCGTAGCCTTCAATGATCCACTCACCATTCTTGCTCGCTAAGCCTGACTCCGGAACATTCACCACGCCGCCATCGATGAGTTGACCGCGATTGGTAATGCCAACCACGCCACCCCAGGATCGCTTGCCGATCAATGGACCCAGCCCGGCTTCTCGGAACATCGCAGGAAAAATGTCGCCGTCAGACGCAGAATTCTCATCGAGCAATGCCACCATCGGACCAATGAAAACTCCATCCGGGTACGTTGCCGCTTCATCATTCGTGCGTGAGTAGTTCACTGCGAGAAGTTTCCGCCGCAGTCGTTCGATAAGCATGCGCGATACATTGCCGCCGCCGTTTGCACGAACGTCAACAACCAAAGCCTCTTTTCTTAACTGCGGGTAATACCACTTGATGAACTCACGAATGCCATTCGCACCCATGTCAGGAACGTGCAGGTAGCCGACGCGGTTACCCGTTGCGGCCGAAACTTTCTGCCGGTTCTTATCGACCCAATCAAGATAGATCAAATTACCTTCATCGGTGATCGGCCGATACGACACGGTCCGCGAGCCTTGAAGCGTCGGTGTCTTGTTGAGCGTTAGCGTGACTGGATTGTCTGACTTGTTACGTAACAGGCGATAAGGATCATCATTTGGTTTCAACTCTTCGCCGTCTATTGCCAGGACGTAATCGCCGACGCTTGCATTCACGCCCACTTCAGTCAACGGCGACCGATAGATGTCTTCTTCGTTGTCGCCGGTAAAGATCTTCGCGATGCGATATCGACCTGCCTGGTGATCGAGCTCGAAGCGAGCGCCGGCCAGGCCGGAGCGTGGACGGGGTGGGATTTGAAAGTCACCACCATCGATATACGCGTGCTGAACCGTCAACTCCGAGATCATTTCGCTGATCACGTAGTTCAGGTCCGAACGATGAGCGACGTATTTGAGTAGCGGTTTGTATTGCTCGCGCAGGGCGACCCAGTCGAAACCATGCATGTTCGACACGTAGAACCAATCGCGATAGCGACGCCAAACTTCATTGAAGATCTGGTTCCACTCCTGTTCCGGATTCCGATCGACATACAGGCTAGACGTAGAAACTGGCTTACGACTTCTTTCGCCGATAGGGGTTGCATCGTAAAGGTTGAAGCCTGGACCCTGTGCGACGAGAACTTTGGAACCGTCGTCAGACATGGTGTAGCCGCGAATGTCGTCGGCGAGGTTAGTTTCCTTCCGATCCTTCAATGCATAGATCTTCAACGATGTGGGGCGATCCCCCTGGCGACCGTAGTAAAACGCTGGTCCAATTCCGTAAAGCAAGTGTCCAGCTTTTGCTGAAAGACCGCCGTAGTTGTCTGCGCCCAGAGGAACGCGCGCGACGCGCTGGGAAATGCCGTCGAAATCGATCGTCATTGAAGCTGTCGCGGGTGCTGCCGGTTTTTGAGCCGCATCAGTTTTTTGATCCGCCGCTGCCGCGGGAGTCTCCGCAGGTTTCGGTTGTTCCTGTGAAGGCTCTTTTTTCAGTTCTTTGTTGATGTCCTGTGCCGGCGGTTTTGGTTCAACCGCGGGCGGTGTGCCCTTCGGTTGGGGCGACTCGTCAGGTTTTGCAAGCGTTACTTCATCACTCTCGGGCGGAAACGGATGCTTAACGTCTTTGCGCAAAGTCATCGCATAGATATACGTCGGACGATTGGTTGCGAAATTGAATTCAATGTTCGAGATCTGCGGAGCGAATTCACGATCGCTAAGGAAGAAAAGATAGTTTCCCTGTGGATCCCACGCAGGGTTGTAAGAGTTGAAGAACTCGTCGGTCACCCGGCGGACCTGGTTATCGTTCGCGCTCCAAATGTAGATCGACGAAAACTGATTTGCGCCCGCCATGCTGAACGCCAGGAAGTTTCCTTTCGCCGACCAAACGAAGTCGCGGATCTGGCCGCGTGTTGAGTCAGCAATTTCAGCGACCCGCCGATCGCTGAGTGTAAGGATGTAAAGCTTTCCGTCTTTATCGGAGAAGGCGATGCGCTTTCCGTCAGGCGCCCACGTCGGCGAATAACGCATTGCCGTGCCGCCGCGGGTGATCTGTTCTGCCGGTTTCGAACCATCTTGCGGCACGATGTAAATCTCTTCTTCTCCACTCATGTCGGAGATGAAAGCGATTTGTGATCCATCCGGCGACCAGCTGGGCCACTTGTCGTGTGCATTTGAAGAGTGCGTGAGATTGCGCGTCGGACCTTTTTCGATTGGCGCAGTGAAGATGTCGCCACGTGCCGCAAACAGTGCCCGCTCGCCTTTCGGACTTAGACCGACTGACTCCATCAGATTGCCGACAGGAACGCGACTCGGCCTGCTCCACAAACCTTCATCAGGAACTGTGATTGATATCGGCGTGCTCTTCCGACTGCGCGCGTCCATCACCTGAAGTTCGCCGTTTAGCTCATAAACGATGCGACCTTCGTTGTCGGAACTGGGCCAACGCACGTCCCATTGCCTGTTGGTCGTGACTTGAACAGTTCTTGCATTAGATGGTGTGTAGGCATACAGATTGAAGTGGCCGTCGCGATCGGAGTTGAAGAAGATGGTGTCACCAATCCACATCGGATCGCGTGTGGCTCTCGGGCCTTCAGTGATTCGCTTCGCGTTGTTGGTCTTCAGGTCGAAGGTGTAGAGAGCATTGGCCTGGCCACCGCCGTATCGCTTTTCAGATCTGAAATCCCGCGACTGAGGTGAGTAAGCGATCTCGGTGCCGTTGGGTGAAAAATCGCCGGAGCCGGCTGTCGGCATTGGAAGCGCTTCCGCTGGTCCACCATCGACTGAGACTGAGTAAAGCCGTGCGATGGGCAATGACCATGAGTCGCGCAAAGAGCGAAAGAAGATTCGCTTGCCGTCGCGACTCCAGCCATACACCTGATTGTCCCAACCCCAGCGCGGAGCTAATGGACCTTTTGCAGGATAGAACGTCAACTGCCGCGGCTCGCCTCCGTTGGTCGGAACGACATAGACCTGTTCATCGCCATCGTATTGGCCGGTGAACGCGATCCAATTTCCGTCCGGCGAAAACTTGGCGAACAGTTCAACGCCCGGATGAGCGGTTAGGCGCGAGGCTGAACCACCGCTCGCAGGCGCTGTCCAGATGTCGCCTCCATACGTGAAAACAACGCGATCGCCGTGAATGTCGGGAAAGCGAAGTAGCTTGGTTTGGGAATTGGCGGTGCTGTTGACGAGCAACAGGGTTGCGGCCACAAGAAGTGCACGGCGAATTGTGAAGAGATCTTTTCTAAACAAGGCGGAGCCTCCTGCAAAAAGTTTTGAAGATGGTGTGTCCAGGGAGACGAATACCCTCGGAGTTTGAATTGAGAGCAACGAGAAGAGCCGAGAAGGTTCTTACGAAGAAACGCTGAAAACGGTTTCGAGTTAACAGGGCAGCCTGCGAAGCAGGCGTTGAGCGTAAAGCCTGGGGTGGAGCGAGGCTTTGCGAGCGAAACCCCAGGAAGAGGTGTTGTAAGAAGATCCAGCCCGCGAAGCGGGCGGCAGATCCTGAGCCCGCAAGGTCTGTCGCCCGCTTCGCGGGCTCGAATATGTTTCGCGACAATCCTGGGGTTGCGCTCGCAAAGCCTCGCTCCACCCCAGGCTTTATGCTCCCGCCCGCTGCGCGGGCTGAGACCAAAGTCAAAACCAAACACCAAAGCGTCAAAGCCAAAAGCCCAAGACCAAAGCCTAAAGTCCAAAGACCAAAGGCCTTCAGCCCTACTTCCGATCCTTAAACGCATCATTCAGTTCCGTGTGCCTACTAGTTAACGGCACCGGACGGCCATCTATAAACAGATAGCGAATGTGCGTGCGAACCTCCAGCACATCGCCGTCAGTCACTACCAGGTTCGCAGTCTTTCCCGGCTCAATCGAACCTAAGCGATCAGCAACATTCAGAATTTGCGCGGGATAAAGCGTGACTGACTTCAATGCATCAGACTTAGACAATCCAAAAGCTGAAGCCATGCCGGCATACAGCGGCAGATTGCGAACCTCTGCGCCCGGATCGCCGGTCGAAATGGCGAAGCGAACCCCCGCCTGTTGAAGTTTTGATGGACCCTCGTAAAGCTGATCATAAAAATCATCTTCGCGATTGGGCAGAGAAAAAACTCCAGTGAGAATCACTGGCACATTCTTCTCTTTCAGCAGCGAAGCTACTTTCCAGGCATCATCTCCGCCGAGAATTATCGGCTTCAGCTTCATCTCGTCGGCAAACTTCAAAGCGCCGCGAATCTCAGCTTCACGATCGGCTCTGAAAATCACGGGTCGCTCGCCGCGAACGTACGGCACAAGTGACTCGAGAACTATGTTCATGTCAGATCGCGGCAGTTTGGGATCTGCTTTGTAAGCGTCGCGTGCGCGGCCATAGGCTTCCGCGTCGCGTAACATCTTTCGGATCTGTTCCAACTGTCTTTCATTCGCGGTTAGCGTCTCTGAAAGGTTGGCTGGTTGTTGTTGGAAGCCGCCAAAACCTCCGCCGCCACCCCCGATGCGCGGATAGTTGATTACAAGCGCGGCGTAAGGCACAACCGCCATCTCTTTAGGGCTGGTCCCGAGCAGGTTAATGAATGCTGCTTGACCGGAGATCAATCCGCCTGTCGGCGAACTCAATGTGTTTGTGACGCCGTCGACGCGCGTTACCGCGATGTGCGCGCTGTGCGGATTGATGGCCACGTAGGCTTTCGCGTTCGGATTGAGATCACCCACTTCGGACGTATCAACTGTGCCGTTCGCACCTTGCGGAACTTCGACGAGTCCCATGCTGGTGCCGAGATCGATCAAGCCAGGATAGACGGATAGACCGCGACCTTCGATCAGATGCGCGCCCGCCGGGGCATTCACCGTTGCGCCAACTGCTTCAATCTTGCCGTCGCGAATGAGTACT
>DATJKB010000319.1:0-2784 GCA_035491875.1 Pyrinomonadaceae bacterium
GGCCGCGTACCATCCGAACCACGTCATGACTAAGGCTGCGACAATCGCAGCAACCGAGCCCAGCGCGTCACCCATGACATGAAGCCACGCCGCGCGAATGTTGAGATCAATTTCATCTCGACTGTGTAGAATCCAGGCGCAGATGAGATTGACACATAAACCGCCCGCAGCGATAAACGCCATCGGTTGACTTCGCACGACTTGAGGCTGGAGCCATCGCCCGTATGCTCCATAAAAAATGAGCAGCGACATCACTACGAGCGCCACGCCATTAACCAGAGCGGCGATAATCTCCAGGCGATAGTAACCGAATGTCTTGCTTGGGGTTGCAGGACGAGATCCAAACCACACGGCAGCTAAAGCTAAGGCCAACGCTGCAACATCAGTGAACATGTGACCGGCATCAGCGAGGAGCGCGAGCGATCCGGTCCACCAACCACCAATCGTCTCAGCGATCATGTAACCTGCCGTTAGCAGGAGGACGATACCTAAACGCTTTCCGCTGTCAGACGAATGGCGATGGCGATGAACATGGGCGTGGCCATCGCGATGCGGCTGCTCTAAGACTAGTTCTCCCGAACGCATCGGCTTATTGTAACGCAGGGCTTTGGACAAAAAGCGAAAATCTAGCTGTAAGCTCAAGCCTTCTCATTCTCCCAAGCTTCAGCTTGGTTTGGAATGTCGCTCTGAGAAAAACCGTTGAAATGGTTGCCTGTCGATGTAGGTGCCGCTGATCCCTAACCTGAAGGTTGGGGAGAATAAGAAGGTTGAGTCTTTTACAGCATTTGGATTTCCCTTTTGTGCAAACCTGTAACGCAGTTCAAACTCACCGACTGATCACAACCGCTCAGCAACCTTTTGCGCGAGACTTTTCAGTCTCTGAATCTTGTCCGACTGTGGGCCGCCTCCGCCGATGCTGACTCGCAAGTAGGAATTACCTTTCAGCACATATAACGCACCGCCGATTCGGCTACCGACCCAAAACGCCTCATCACCAACACCTGAAATCTTTTGTGGCGGTGCGCCCTCTTCTTCTTCCTCTTCTCGACCGCGTTCCTTTTTCTCGCGCTCCCGTTCCTTCTCCGATTTCGATTCGGGATGAAATGTTTCTCTCCAAAACTCCCTCGGATCGCGGTTAGCCGAACCGTCGCCGCGCTGTGTTATTTGTAAACTGATTGAGTTATTAAATGTCGGCAACGTGAAAAAGCACTGCGAAACGGCGAAACCTCCTTGCGAAGAGCCGCTGAGTTTCGTCTCCCTCACCGCTTCTTTTTGAACAGCTTCGATGTCCGCGTTGGTAAGCAACGCACACGCGTCAGTCTTTCTCTTGACGCTGTCGGAACTTGCCTTTGTCGTAGCTGGTGCCGCAGGCGCTGGCGCCCCTGAAGCCCCAGGTGATGCAGTCGGAGCAATGGTCGTCTGTGTGTGCTGGGCACTTCTGCAACCCGACAGGAACATAACTACTGATAAGACAAAAAGAAATCCTGACTTGAAAGTCATTAGGCATCTCCTTGGTCCACAAGCGGATTCTTGCATGCCAACCAGTCGAAAAACAATCGCTACCTCGACACGCTTCGGGATTCTGGCAAATGTTCGATGATGACGCTTGAGAAAACCTTGAGTCAGACTTGAATGACCAGATAGACAAAAAAGGGGCCATTTTACTGGCCCCTCGAGCAAACAAACTGCGGATTGACTTAAAGCGGTCCAACACTCAAGGCAACATTGAATTCCTTGTAGAGATCGTTAAATTCACGTAGAGCAATCTCCAAAATGCCTGGCAACTGTTCGAGATCCGCCAGATTCACTATCGCATTTACGTTGTTCAAGAATGCGGCGTGCGCATCCATCGTCCGCAACGAAGGCGATAGAAGGACAAAGAAGAGCCTGCGCCGGTGCGGCGCCCGTAATACATTGATTTCTCTGACGACAAAAGCCGCTCCTTGCTCTGCTACGTCGAATTGCGCCTCAAGTAAAACCAATTGTAGTTGGTTTGAGCGCATCGTCTCGATTGCCTGACGCGTCTCTTCGGCGACGAACACCTGGTAATTGTTTTCAGCGAGGCCGCGTGCGATGCCCTCACGGTATTGTTCGCCAGTACAAACCAGTGCCTTGCGGCGAGTCCATCCACTCATCACACCTTCATTGGTTGCCACGCCGGTGGCCGCTTGCCGGAGCAGGCTCAAAAGCGTCTTCACGGCATCGTCCGCCTGAACGTTATCGGAATCCGACACCGCCTTCGGTTCAAGCTCAAACCTCGGTGCAGATCGCGTTGGATCGAAACGGGGACCCGCGGTCGACGGGGAATCGCCTAAAGCCAAGGCACTTTGCTCCGACGCCGGACTGACCGCCGCTGAATTTACGTTATTACTGCACTTCGGACAGCGAACGGTGAACGGTCGAGAAGGCGTCTTCTCGTCGTCAATCTGAAGACGGGTCGAACAGTTAGGGCAAACGATGATCATGGTGGTGACGAAACGAGCTGGTTATTCGATCAAACCCAGCATTGAAGTGGAGTCGGAGAAAGCGTTAACCGGCAGGCGATCAGATTCGCGTCTTATGAAGTCCTCGGCAGCCGTCATGCCTTGTAACGACAGCAGAAGGTTGTTTTGATTTGTAGCGAACGCCAAGCCATCTTCAATTGTGATGGTCTTCGATTCAATCAAACTTTTGATTACGGTATCGAAGTCTTGCATACCGTCGAGTTTTCCATCGCACATCGCATCCAGCAGCGACTTGCCTTCGGCCTCACCGGTCTCGATGTATTCACGTGTACGAGGACTC
>DATJKB010000320.1:0-14207 GCA_035491875.1 Pyrinomonadaceae bacterium
CTCCTGGAAGGTGTTGTAATGAACCCTGGTCCGCCAGACTCTCTCGAATCTAAGGAGCACGCACTATGCACCCGTCAAAAACCATCATGCGGCTGGCTTGTGCCGCCTTCCTCTTAACCGGTTCATGTTATTCACCACGGATGCCAAGGATGTCCGCCCAGCAACCCAGCGCCGCACCAGCTAACGAGCAGGAATTCCTGGATGCAATCAAGAAGGGAAACTCAGCAAGAGTCGGCGAGCTCCTCAAACAGAACCCCGCGCTGATCAAGGCAAGGACAAAGAAGGGCACCACGCCAGTTATGCTGGCGATGTTTAACCGTCACAAAGAGATAGCCGAGTTGTTAGCCACCGGAATTGAGACCAATATTTTTGAAGCGACCGCATTGGGTCGCGTCGAGCGCGTGCGTGAGCTACTCAAGAAGGATCCTACCTTAGTCAAAGCATTTTCGCCGGAAGGATTCACCGCGCTTCATGGGAATCTCAATCACACTGACGTGGTCCAGTTGCTGATTGACAAAGGAGCAGACATCAATGCGGTTTCTAACAATGCCTTCCTCGCTACCCCGTTACAAAGTGCTCTAGCGATGGGTTGGACTGATGCAGCCAAGCTGCTCATCGCCCGTAACGCGAATGTTAATTGCCGAGGGGAAGGCGGCGGCAGTCCCCTTCACGAAGCCGCCGGCAACGGCCAGATTGAATTAGCCAAATTGCTGCTCGACCATGGAGCGAATTTAAACGCGAAGGATGATCACGGCAAAACACCGCTGACTATCGCGCTGGAGTACAAGCAAACCGACATGGCAAGGTTCTTGCGCGACCGCAAGGCTAGCCAATGATTATTGCGAGACGGCGTGACTCATCTTTTGGAGAAAAGTACGATGCGAAAAACTATTTCAAACATCGATCTCTCGAATGAAGTTGAAGTCTTTCCGGGCATTCATGAGCGGCGCCATTTCCTTCGCGGTTCGTTGGCAGCTATTGCCGCTATCGTTGCGCTCAGAGCAACGTCAAAAAGTTTACTAGCCCAAACACCGATTAAGTCGACTGCGGCATCAGGAGTAGACGCGTTGGCGTGGGATGACTTTCTCAAGCAATCTGTCCCTATAGCTCAGCAACTGATCGCCGATCCTTCCTTCAGCGTCGATGAGTATCTGTACCGGATAGGTTCCCTGGCGACGCGTTTGAAGGAACTTCCTGACAGCGCGCTCGGGTCTTACAAGACTGTGGAACCGCGTGTTTGGTTTGGGCCAAGTTTCAGAGGAACGCCGTTTTTTATCATTCAGTGGCGCATGGAGCCGGGCGCTGTGCTTCCTGCACACAACCACCCGAACGCCAGTGTTTGCACGCTTGGCTTTGAAGGTGAAGTGCGCCTGCGTAACTTCGAAATTATTGGCGAGGCCCCGTACTACGCTTCGAAGAAAACGTTCCGCGTGCGGGAAACCCGGAACGAAGTGATGACTCACGGGAGGGTTAACACGCTTTCCCCGCTGCGAGACAACATTCATTGCTTTCAAGTGGGCAAAGAAGGCGCGCGCGGCATTGACATAAATACGCTCCACGGCAAGACCAACAACTTCAGCTTTCTCGACATGAGTGTGAAGCCGGTTGATTCAGAGAAGCGGATCTTCGAGGCAGTGTGGAGTGATCTAGATCGACCTGCGCCAGCGCCAAACAAGTAGTAAAGCTTTGGCGCTACTCGTACTGCTATGTTTTGCACAAAGTCGAAAAGATGCCACGGGCTTGTCCCGTGGAACTTCACGTTCGCGGCGATTGAACGTCAAATCGGTTCTCGATGCCACGGGCTGGCCCCGTGGAGTCTCACGATTTTGCACTAATAGCTACCAACGTGAACCTCCACGGCACAAGGCCGTGGCATCCTGATAGCGCTTTCAGCAGCGTGTGTAGCCGGAAGCGTAAAGTTCCACGGGGCAAGCCCGTGGCATCTTCGACTTTTTGTGCAAAGCCCGTACTGCTAGTGTTTGCTGGAGCACTGATTCTTATTCTCGTTAGGGGAAGAGACCCATAATCTCGATCGAGGGAAGACATTCCGTGAGTGACAAGCCAGTTCTACTCATCGGTGCCACCAGATCGACAGGACTACTGGCCGCTCGCGTCCTTCAACAGCGGAAGGTACCCGTCAGAATCCTCGCAAGGAATCCAGCCGCAGCTCGAGAGATCATCGGGACAGATGCGGAAATTGTTTTCGGCGACGTTACGAAGAAAGAGACCTTGGTGTCGGCGTTTCATGGCGTAAGCCAGGTGGTGTTTACGGCTGGCGTCCGGAGCGGCCGATTTGCGCGCGAAGCCGTTGTCAAGGCGACTGAATATGATGGCGTCCTCAACGCGATTGCCGCCGCTCGTGTTCAGGGTTTCCGTGGGCGCTTCGTTTACATGACGTCTATTGGTGTCAGGCGACGCTCCATCTTCGCCTCGGCTTTGAATGTCTGGAAGGGTAACACGTTACTCTGGCGTCGACGGGCGGAGGACGCAATTCGATCGAGCAGTCTCGACTATGCAATCGTGAGAGTGGCGTTCCTCCTGAATCGACCGGCTCATCAACGCGCCATTCGAGTGAGCCAAGATGAGTCGCCGCTCACGTTTCGTGAGTGCATCGCTCGCGGTGACGTCGCCGAGGCACTCGTGGAAACGCTGTTTCATCCGAACACAGCCCGGACAACTTTCGAGATCAAAAGGGACAAAGGACCGAGCCGATCAGATTTGTCGGTGTTGTTCAACGGTTTGAAATCGGATGAGCCGGAAAAGACATAGCCAGGGTTCATCTGATATTGATACTGTGTGGCTTTCCGTCATCGACTATTCGCACCGTTAGAATCTCGCCGCTCTTTGCCCATCCGGATCCATCTTGACCTACCTTCGAAAGAGGACGGCCATCAAGCACAACCTGCGTTGGTGAAAGACGCGTTGGGATCAAGAAACTCAAAATCCTGCTCGGCGTTCTGAATCGTCCTTGCGGCGCGCTGACCGTGATGTTGACTCCCTGGTTGGTCTCCGAGGCTTGGACAGCAGTCGTTCGATACAAACCCTGCTTGTAAGCTGGACTTACTCCATCATCCTCATAAAGGCTGACCTGCGCCTTTCCTTGTGCGTCAGGATAGATCAGAAAATACGGCGCAGCGGGCTTCTCACCTACAAAGTTCATTGGTGGTCCTTTGGGAATGATGGCCCCTCCACGAACAAAGATCGGCACAGTCTCCAGTGGTGCATCGACGCGAATCATTGTGCCGCCTGGATATTTCTTGTTGGTCCAGTAGTCGTACCACGTTCCACGCGGTAGATACACTAACCGGTTGGTGATACCGGGTCTCAGTATCGGAGCTACTAAGAGATCGTCACCAACCATAAACTGGTCATCGAGATTGTAAGTGTTCGAGTCGTTCTGATAGTTGAGCACCAGTGGTCTAAAGAGCGGCACGCCTGTTCGATGCGCTGTTTCCAGCGTTGTATAGAGAAACGGTAGAAACTCGTAGCGAAGCTTGAGGTACTTGCGAATAATGTCTTCGTAGTAGCTGCCGAAGCGCCAAGGTTCCTGATCATATCCATCTATTGTTTTGTGATTACGACAAAAAGGTGCGAGGAAACTCACCTGATATGAGCGCGTGAGCAACTCTCCATTACCTCTGCCCATAAAGCCACCCACATCGCTACCGACAAAGGGCTGGCCAGAAAGGCCCAGACTTTGAAACATCGGGATACTCAACGACAAACCGTCCCACGTACTATTCGTATCGCCGGTCCACATAGTTGCGTAACGCTGCACTCCAGCATAAGCGGCGCGAGTTATCGTATATGGTCTCTTGTCTGGTTGTAGTCGTTCCAGCCCTTCGTATGTTGCTCGCGCCATGAGCAGTGCAAAAACATTTCGATTCTTCGCGTGAGTGGAATTTTCACCTTCGTCACGGCTAACGACATCGATCTGGTTCTTACCAGTTTGATCGACGAAGTCGGCTGGTTCATTCATATCCATCCATATTCCAGCAACACCGAAATCGATATAGGCTCGATGAAGATCGCCCCACCAACGGCGCGCCTCCGGCAAAGTGTAATCAACAAACACACTGTCTCCCGGCCAGACTCTGGGAACGAAAAGTCGTCCGTCCTTTCGTTTTTGAAAGTAGTTCTTTGCGACTCCTTCGTTGAAAACGTAGTAGGAGTCTTCCTGCGACGCTAGCGGGTCGGTTAACGCGGCAGCTCGGGTCGCCATCGGTTGATGCTTCACCCCGGGATCCACAATCGTTACGATCTTTACTCCCTGTTCTGCCAATCGTTTCGCCATCTCCTTAGGATTTGGAAAACGGTTCTGATCCCAGGTAAAGACCCTGTAACCTTGCATGTAATCGATATCGAGGTGTATCACGTCGAGCGGCAAGTCACGCTGCCGATACTGTCGTACCACCTCATCAACCATTGTTTCCGGGTAGTAACTCCAGCGACTCTGCTGATTACCCAGTGCCCACATCGGCGGTAGCGGCATTCGTCCCGTGAGATCAGCGTAACGACCCAGAATTTTCGGAATCGAGGGTCCATAGAAAAAATAGTAGTTCATCTCGCCGCCTTCAGCGCCAAACCACACTCGCTGCTGCGAGGATTTACCGAAATCGAAATAGCTCCGGTAGCTGTTATCGAAGAAGATCCCGTAGGCGACGCCATTTTCCAAACCGAGGTAAAAAGGCACAGTCTGGTAGATCGGATCACGTCCTTCTATGTAACCGGGGGTATCGGAATTCCAGTTGATGAATGAATCCCGTCGCTTATCCAACCTTGCTGTTTTTTCACCGAGTCCATAGAAGTGTTCGTCAAATCCGAGTTTCTTTGTCGCTGCGACAAAGACGCCGGCATCAGGATCGAACATTATTGACTTGAGGAGTCCTTTTGCGTCGTACACGAGCGGTCGCTCATCAGCGTTGATTACCGCACCTGTTTTAGCGTCGCGAAATTCAATCAGCAAAGGTGAACGACGGACGACTACTTCGATCTCGTCAGTTTTGATTGTGACTGCATTAGCCATTTCAACGAGGTTCCAACGTGGTGTTGGCCAACTGGTCTTGTCGATGGCCCATGAGTGATCTCTATTCGCTAGTTGTTTTGCAAACGCCGCGCGAACGCGAATCAAATCCGGAGCCAGTACTGTTATTCGAACCTGGGAATTGTCAGTACAGTTAAGGGTTACAGAGCTGTCGTCTCGGCGGACACTCGCTACATCACCGATCTTCTCGAGACGTGTAACGTCTTGGGCAGTGGCGCTGGCAACGACCAAAAATGTGGACACGAAGACCAGGAGGTAATTTTTCATAGTCTTAATTGAGACTCTTCGCATTTCATTTTTATTTCTTTGGTCTTTGGTCTGTGGCCTTAGGCCTTTGGTCTTGGGCCGATCATGACTGGGACCTTGGATCAAGAACAAAGTCCAAAGACCGTGGACCAGACGTTCTGGCGTTGGGTTCATGCTCAATAAAGAGATTCCCAGAGCAATGCAGTTGGCCGGATTTCGAAAGGTTCGGCGAAGTGTACGAACCACAACCAATGCTTCGTAGGTTGAGCCAAAGCAGTGTATTCCCTCCGGAGGAGGGAAATGTTAATAGCTTGGTGCACCCCCTGACTTTCTTCGCTCCGAAAGGAGCGATATGGTGAAGCGTGGATTACATAATGGCATCATGGCGCTCCTAACGGAGCGCTTTTCTCTTAGGGCCAGGGGCTATAAACATTTTGCTCCTCCGGAGCAAGGCAGCTTGTTAGACCTAGCGTGATTGGTGAGTCATTCAACGAGTGATAACTTCAAAGCTCGTTTCTTGTAACTCTTCCGAATTTGGACCAACCATAACTCTGAATTCACCGGGTTCGACTACAAAGCGCATGTCGCTGTTGTAAAAGCCCAGCTGCTCAGGTTTTAAAATAAACTGAACTCGTCGCTTTTCTCGGGGCTGCAATGTGATGCGCTGAAAGCCCTTCAATTCCTTTACTGCTCGTGTCACACTTGATGCCTGATCTCTTATGTACAGCTGGACCACCTCATCACCCGCTCGCTGCCCGATGTTTTCCACCTCAACAGTAACCGTTAGCTGACCATCTGGGGCTATTGTCTTCGCACTCAATTGCGGCGGTCCGAATTTAAATTGCGTGTAACTGAGTCCGTAGCCGAACGGGTAAAGCGGCGTGACCGGAACATCCAGATACTTTGAAGTGTATTTTTGATTGGTGGGCGGGCGCCCAGTGCTCTTGTGGTTGTAATAAATTGGCACTTGACCAATCGTGCGCGGGAAGGTGACCGGCAATTTGCCGCCCGGATTGATGTCGCCGAATAAGACATCGGCGATGGCTGGACCAGCCTGTGTTCCTGCAAACCACGTTTCCAGAATTGCTGCTGAATTCTCAGCAAACCAGTTGATCGTCAACGGTCTTCCGTTCATCAAAACAATAACGTAAGGCTTTCCTAACGAATGGATCGCCCGGACCAACTCCATTTGCCGGCCAGGAAGATCCAGTGATGTGCGTGATGCTGCTTCACCACTCATCTCTGCAGTCTCTCCAACAGCAATTATGATCGCCTCAGCCTCACGTGCAACTCGCACTGCCTCGTCAATCGAGTTCGGTCCGGCAGGGGTGGTTGCGATTCTGGCGGCCTCGGCGTTTGGCGCGGTTGCCACGTTTGTGCCGCCGGCTGTCTCGGTAACAACGCTCGCGTCATAGTTTCCGGTGATACCGCGACCTTCAATCGCAACGCCCTTAGCGTAGAGAATTTTGGCTCCGGGCACTTTCGCTTTAATTCCGCCAAGCAGGGTAACCGTATCCGTCGCTTTCCCATCACCTGCCCAGGATCCGAGCATAGCTTTGGGATCGTCAGCGAGCGGTCCGATTACGGCGATGGATCTAATGCTCTTGTTGAGCGGCAAAGTGTCGCGCTCATTTTTTAGTAGGACCATAGACCGTGCGGCTATCTCACGCGCCGCAGTTACATTCGCTGTGTTCAGGACGACGGTCCGTTCGAGGGCCTCGTCAGCATAGGGTTTCTCAAATAATCCGAGCCGGAACTTAATCCGCAATATTCGTCGCACTGCATCGTCGATAGTACGTTGAGTGACCGTTCCTTCCCGTAGCAGATTACCAATGTGCTTGGAATAAAGTCGGCTCACCATCTCCATGTCAGTGCCTGCATTCAGCGCACGCTGTGCCGCCTCAGCTTCGGTGGCGGCAAGGCGGTGATTCATCAATTCCAATACTGATGTGTAGTCACTGACGACAAAACCGTCGAACTTCCATTCGTTGCGCAAGACCTGTGTAAGAGTGAATGGATTGCCCGTTGAGGGGGAACCATTCAGATCGTTGAAAGCGCTCATTAACGTTCCCACGCCAGCATCCACCGCTGCCTTAAAAGGTGGAAAGTAGATTTCACGCAGAGTCCTTTCGGACATGTCGGTTGTGTTGTACTCGCGGCCACCTTCGGCCGCACCGTAGGCCACCCAGTGCTTTGCGCAGGAAACAATCTTGTCCGGTTTGCTGTAATCGTTGCCCTGAAATCCCTTTACGCGCGCCCTCGCCATCGCCGAACCCAGATAAGGATCCTCACCTGAACCTTCGACGATGCGACCCCAACGTGCATCACGCGCAATATCAACCATCGGCGCAAACGTCCAATGCACGCCACTCGCGCGCGACTCTGCTGCTGCAACGCTCGCTGCGCGCTCGACTGCCGCCGGATCCCAACTGCTAGCTTCACCAAGTGGAACAGGGAAGATAGTGCGATATCCGTGGATCACATCGAAGCCGAAGATTAACGGAATTTTCAAACGCGATTGCTCAATCGCTACTCTTTGCAACTCGTTTGTCTGCTTCGCGCCACGTACGTTTAGCGTCGAACCCAGCATCCCCTTGCGGATAAGCTCGGGATGTTCGGGACGGTACCTTCCATCGCCCTCTCCATCCAATTGCTGAAGTTGTCCAAGCTTTTCTTCGAGAGTCATCTTCGCGAGCAAGGCGTCGATCCGTTTCTCAATCTCATTCTGTTGTGTCGATGCGCCGGTGCCAGACAGTGCATAGATCAGAAAGAGAATGATGCACAGTAGACGTGTTGTCCTTGCGATGCTCATAACGAAAAGCCTCCTTGAGGTGACTAAACACAGCGGTCATAACCGCTCAAGATTGGTAGTCAGACTAGATTCATTTACAGCTGATGTCGAGCACCGCCATAGTACTCGATCGAGGCCTAACGAAGGCCACTTCGATTCACTCCTCATCAAGCAGGAGAGTCTTACCTGTCACAAGATTTGCTTCCAAGGTGTTCTAACTTTAGAGCGCTATGTCCATGGATCGTTTGTTATTGGATCAACACAGCAAAGTTGAGTGTACTGTGTGGACTAACGCTTCTGAATAGGTAGACGACTCGAGAGAGCCACCAGATCTGGAGGAAGCGACCTGTCCGACCTTACCTTTTTAGGATCAACAATCCGGGCAAGGTCGAAGGTTAGCGATGAGTGTTTCGCGTTCTTCAATTTCGGATCTTCATGCGTGAAAGTGAGTTCTCCCTGGAGGATTTGTGACAGCGATTCTGGAGTCCTAGCAATTCTGTTCTTTGGAAAGTAGTTCTGTCGTAAAGGCAAACCCAGTTCAGCCCTGATGAGATTCAGGTATCGCTCGCAAGGTCCGAGTCGATCGCTAGGTCCAGCTGGATCAGGCAGTTTCAGAATTGCGTGAATCAACTCATGCAGCAGGTTAGTGCCTGGACTGAAGGTTTTGAGGACAGCCGTATCGCCTCTTAACTGCGCGAAGTCCGCAAAGTCGATCCTGATAACCCATTCAGTGGCGCGCTGGTTTTCTCTATCTGTGTAGTCCAGGATTGATTCGATTTGTGCAAATGCGATTTGCGGAGAGTGGTTAGCGCTTTCCACAGTAAACGAATCGGGACCGCCGATCGCAGTCGCTAGCAATTCACGAGCAATTGCGGAACCAGCTAACTCAGGCAATTCGTGCTCGTAATGGATCGAGCCATTGTGATCAACTTTCAGATCCAATCCAGAGAAGAACACCAACTCGCGCATCAAACCGCTGAGTTGGCGAATCGTTGGGGGACGCATCTTACTGATTCGCATTCCCGGATGAAAGCGATAAGGCAGGTCTTGCGTGTACGCACTGCTGAAAGAACATAAACACCAGAGAGTCGCCACAACGTACAGTGATCGTCGATTGAGCCTATTTCCGTTCACGGTTAACTCCGCTGGCTAATGCGGGAACCGATTCAAAAAGCGGTAAGGATTTATTCGCGGAGCGGAATATTTTTTACTGGGGTTTATTCCGGCGGCTACAATCGAGGGGAACGATGACCTGCGCCATGTCAATCGACACGACCAATGAGATTACCGATATATTGCTGGCCTGGAATGATGGTGAGCAAACCGCGCTCGAGAAGTTGGTGCCATTGGTGGAGGTTGAACTTCGCCGACTGGCAAGGTCTTACATGCGACGCGAGCGTGCCGGTCACACGCTGCAAACAACGGCCCTGATCAACGAGGCGTACGTGCGGCTAATTAACGCGCGTCGAGTGAGTTGGCAGAACCGTGCTCATTTTTACGGCATCGCGGCCCGAGTGATGAGAAGAATCCTGGTTGATCTCGCTCGGGAGAAGAGCTATCAAAAGCGAGGCGGCGGAGCGTTTCAAATAACGTTTGACGATACTTTGGCGGCAGGGCCCAACCACGATCCTGAACTGCTCGCGTTGGATGAAGCCCTGAATGAACTTGCGCGAGTAGACGAACGTAAAGCTCAAGTAGTTGAGATGCGCTTCTTCGGAGGATTAACCGAGAAAGAAACAGCTGCGGCCTTGAATGTGTCGCCCGAGACTGCGCGGCGCGATTGGCGATTGGCAAAGTCCTGGTTGCTGCGACGTCTCAGTCAAAAACATTGATGATAGACAAAGAGCGTTGGACCACGGTCGAGAGCATCTATCATGCGGCATTGGAGCATGAACTGGATGAGCGTGCGGCGTTTGTGGCGAATGCGTGTGCAGGTGATGAAGAGTTGGAGAGCGAAGTTGCGTCGCTTTTAAGATTCGACGAGCAGGCCGAAGGGTTTATGCCGAGATCGGCACTCGATGTCGCAGCAAAGGAATTGGCTGCCAACGGCATGACCTCTCAGGATGAATCACCGAGCGAAGACATCGGTCCCTATCATTTATTGCAACTCATCGGGGAGGGGGGTACAGGCAAAGTCTACCTCGCGATTGATACGCGGCTGGGACGGAAGGTTGCGATCAAACTCCTATCGTCAGACTTTACCGAAGACAAAGATCGCGTCTCGAGATTCAAGTTGGAAGCGCGAGCGACTTCATCCTTGAGTCACCCTAATATCGTTACCATATTTGAAATCGGTGAGACTCAAGATCGCAACTACATCGTTAGCGAATATGTTGAAGGTGTGACGCTGCGTGCACGTCTTGCTGCCGCCGCGCCAAGCGGACTCGATACAAGAAAGGTCGTGTCGATAATCACGCAAGTGGTTGAGGCGCTCGACGCCGCGCACCGCGCAGGAATCATTCATCGAGACATAAAACCTGAAAATATCATCGTTCGAAGCGACGGCCTGGTAAAGGTGCTCGATTTCGGAATTGCGAAGCTGAATGCGTCACAGCGTGCAAGCGGAGATCATCTGACGACTCAGACTGGCGTTGTGATGGGCACGGCTGCCTACATGTCACCAGAGCAAGCACGCGGTCAGAAGGTAGATCATCGCACTGACATATTCTCGGTTGGGATTGTCCTGTACGAGATGCTGTGTGGGCGCAAGCCTTTTGACGGTGACACATGGAGCGATGTGATGGCGGCGGTGTTGATCAAAGATCCGCCACCAATCGACTCAGTGGTTCCACATGTCGCTTTAAAGCGAATCGTCGAGCGCTGTCTGGAGAAGAATCGAGCTGAGCGCTTTCAGTCGGCAAGCGATCTCGCGTTTGCGATACGCCAGGCCGCGACCACCGACCAAACAACCAGGAATGAGCTCTCCAAAAGCGTTAACAATGAACGAGCCTCAAAGACTTCATGGACCAAGACCGGCTTAAAGATTGCCACAGTTTTAATCGCCGTACTGATCGTCGGCACTTGGCTGAAAACCGTGCTTAACAGAAAGACCGCCGAGCCAGCTCAGCAGCCGAAGGCGCCCCGCGTCCTGCTCAGTTCAAAGACCAGACTGGTTTGGTTAGACCGCACGGGGACCCAGCAGGCGATCGTCGGAGAAGCCGGGGAATATTCCGGGCCAGCGCTGTCGCCGAATGCAGATCAAATTGTAGTGGCCCTAAACGATCCCGCCGCCAATACCCGCGATCTTTGGATCCTGTCGCGAGCTACTGGTGAACGTATTAGGCTAACCTCCGATCCTGCAGATGAGTTGAATCCGCTATGGTCGCCGGACGGCAAGTGGATTCTCTTCACAGCAGAGAAGAACGGGGTGCGCAACATCTATCGGGTAGCAGCCAGTGGGAACGGACCAGTCGAGTCTGTTTTGGCGTCGACTGAAGATCTCAACCTCGAGGACATTTCGAGCAACGGACGCTTTTTGATATTCAACGCTAGAAACAAGCGAGATGATCTGCCCGGTGTGGACCTGGTGTCGCTTCCGGATAAAAGGCGTGTTCAATTTGCTTCACCACCCACCCGATCCGCGCGCTTATCTCCCAATAACCGGTGGATGGCTTATAGCTCCAGCAAGAATGGGGGTTCCGTGATCGTTGTTCGCGGGGTAAGCGCAACGGGTGGCCCTGTTGGGGCGGAGCATGTCGTTTCCCGCTGGGGCTCCGGTGCTACGACACCGATGTGGAGTACGGACAGCAAAGAGTTGTTCTATCTTGAGGGGCGAACGTTGATGTCAGTTCAGATTAGAACTGAGAATGATCGATTTGCAGCTGAACAGCCGACAACGCTCTTCAATGTCAACATTGAAGATCAGGAGCGCCGTAATCGTTATCTCGTGAGCAAGGATGGGCTCTTTTTAGTAGTTGTAAAAAACGAATCAAACTAGCGAGAGCTAACAATCTTCAGGCGCTGCGTCCCACGAAATCTTCACCGAGCATGGCCACAGAGACATAGATTTCGTTGACCCGGCTGCCTTATTGTTGCTTCCCCTGGTTAGCAAATCTAGAATGACCAACTCGAATTGACCGGAGGTATGGTCCGGCCTTGCAAACCCAACTTTGCTGTTTTCCGCAGTTCGTTGTCATACCTGCACTGGCTTTCCCGCCTTTTGGCATTCCCCCGATATCATTCTGGATCTATGTTTCTGCGTCGCTAGTTCTAATCATCGGCCTCATCAAAATTTACGGAGAACTGCCGCAGTTACCTGGCGTGAATAAGATCATGCCGTTTGGTCGGCTGTTTTTTGCGATTCCTTTGGCGGTTTTTGGTTCCGAGCATTTCACTGCGACGGCAAACGTTGCGTCCCTCGTTCCACGCTGGATTCCCGCGCATACTTTTTGGGTTTATCTCGTGGGCCTTGCATTTATTTGCGCGGCGGTCAGTATGGTCCTTCTCATCCAGGCAAGGCTAGCTGCTGCTCTGGTCGGGATGACGATGCTGATCTTCGTAGTCGTAATGGACATGCCAGGTGTCATTAAGCAACCTGGCAACAGATTTTTTTGGGCCCTGGCCCTGAGACAACTCGCCTTCAGCGGCGGCGCTTTGGCTTTCGCGATGTCGCCATGGAGCATTCGGCCGAGACAAAGGTCGCGCGCACAGACGACCTCGGCACTGACTGCCATTCCGCGATTCTTCATAGGCGTTCCTTCGATATTTTATGGAGTGGAGCATTTTCTTCATCCGGCGTACGTGCCGGGAATTCCACTGGACAAGCTCACTCCCGACTGGATTCCCGGACGAATTTTCTTGAGTTACTTTGTTGGCGTAATTCTGATTCTCGCAGGCGTCTGCTTAATCGTTAATAAGAAAACGCGCTTGGCAGCAACAGCTTTAGGGCTAACGATCCTGTTGACAGTGTTGTGGATTTATCTGCCGATGCTCCTCGTAGCGCCAACAGACGTGGTCGCGCTGAACTTTTTCTTCGACACACTGTTTTTCTGCGGCGCCATCCTTCTGCTGGCAAACGCGATGGCCAAGGAACGGCTATGACGAATAGTGTATTAAGCTTCAATGAAGAGATGGATGAACTCTATGACTAGAAAAAACTTCTTATTCTCTTTCGCTGTTATTGCGCTTCTTGCAATTGCAACCTGGGCCCAGGTTCCCAACAAAGAGAAAGTTGTCGCCGGCGCTGAACGAGCTTTCGAGAAAGTTACCAAGGCGTACGTCGCACCTGCACCTGGTTGTGCCGCGGCAGTGTCACTCAATGGCGAGACCGTATTCGAAAAGGCGTTCGGACTTGCCGAACTTGAGCACAACGTTCCGAACACACCTCAAACAATCTTTGAGTCAGGCTCAGTCGCGAAACAGTTCACCGCTGCAGCGCTGGTACTTCTGCAACAGGATGGCAAGCTCAGTCTCGACGATCCCGTCAGAAAATACATTCCTGAGCTACCCGATTACGGTGCACCGCTGAGGATCAGGCATCTGTTGAATCACACCTCCGGTATTCGCGACTGGGGCACGGTTATGAGTCTGACTGGTGCAGGACGAGGCGATCGAGTTATCAATCAAGACCTCGCACTTGACGTGATCACTCACCAGCGCTCACTCGACTTCACGCCCGGTTCCGAATACTCGTATTCAAACAGCGGATACAATCTTGCAGCGATAATCGTCGAGCGTGTTTCCAAACAGAAGTTCCCAGTGTTCGTCGACGAACGGCTATTCAAACCACTCGGGATGAAGAACAGCTCGTGGAGGGACGACTACCAGCGGATCGTCCCGGGTCGCGCTCATGCGTATTCGCGGCAAGGCAATGGACCGTGGCGACTCAATATGCCTTTCATGAAGGTGTACGGAAACGGCGGCATGCTCACGACTGTCGGCGATTGGATGAAATGGAATGCGATGCTTGATTCGAAGTCGCTAGGTGCGCCCCTTGTCGATGCGCTGGAAACTCGAGGAGTGCTGAACGATGGACGCAAGATCGCATACGCGCTTGGGCTCACTGTCGATACGTACAAGGGTCTGAGGGATGTCTCGCATGGCGGCGCGACTGCGGGCTATCAGACTTTCATGGCACGTTATCCAGACAACAAGGTTTCAGTCGCTGTGATGTGTAACGGCACTTCA
>DATJKB010000321.1:0-4855 GCA_035491875.1 Pyrinomonadaceae bacterium
TCCTGATTTTCAAACTGTTTTCTTGAAGCTGGATATCTTCGGCGCGTTGAAACTTTCGCTGGTGCCGGCGATCATCGCGATCCTCTTCACTGATCTCTTTGACTCGATATCAACCTTTATCGGCGTCGCGCACGCGGCCGAACTGCTTGATGAAGCTGGCAACCCTAAAAACCTTCGACAGGGATTGATTGTCGACTCATTCGCAACCTTCGGCGCAGGTCTCGCGGGTACATCTTCCGGTACTGCATACATCGAAAGCATTTCAGGGATAAACGTCGGTGGACGAACCGGGTTGACTTCGGTCTTTACCGCTCTCTGTTTCCTTCCGTGTTTTTTTCTCGCGCCGATCGCTGGAATGGTTCCGGCGTTCGCAACAGCTCCCGTCTTAATCCTGGTTGGAGCTTCAATGTTTAAGAGTGTCGGTCAGATCAGGTTTGCTAAAATCGAAGAAGGATTCCCGGCTTTCCTGACAATCATTTTGATCCCACTGACGTTTTCGATCACGCAAGGAATTCTCTGGGGCTTCATTTCACACGTTGGGCTTTATCTACTGGTTGGACGAAGACGCGAGATTCATCCGGTGATGTATGTTCTGGCAGCGATTGCGATCGGGTTGTTAGTACTCGAGCATGTGAAGCTGGGGTGAATTCTGTTTAATGAGTGGTACTTGTTCGTTTTGTCCGGTACTCTTATGCCTCATCAGTAACCGTCCCACGTTGTAGCTTTCAGGGGGTATTCAAATGTTCGCCCGCATCAAACCACTCCTTACTATTTCGGTGCTGGTTCTCTCAATCCCAGCGACTTCCAAAGGTCAGTCACCAAGCCCAACTCCAACTCCTTCAAATGATCGCGGACTTGGCATTCAGAGCTCGTCATCACAAGCGAATCAAGCGAATAACCAGCAATCGCGAGAACAGAAGCCTGAACTTGTTTTGCAATCCGGCTACAACAGCCTGATTGGCGGAACACGATATCTTTTCAGTCCCGACAGTCGATTGCTCGCCACCGGGACGGTGCGCAGTACAACGATCAAACTTTGGGACACAAGCAACGGTCGACAGCTACGCGATCTCTCGCCCGGCGGTCTGAGTGCCGTTGGCTTATCGCCAGTTTTTGCTTTCAGTCGAGATAGTCGAATGATCGCGGGCGCAAGCCTGAACACGGTGAAGATTTGGGATGTTGTTTCCGGCCGCGAGCTTCACGTACTCGAAGCGGCGAGCTCGGGAACTGTTACTTCCATGATGGGAATCATCTTTATCGACTTCACGAGTGATGGACGGCTCATCACGGTTGGCGATGCGATCCGCGTCTGGGATGTCGCAAGCGGTCGTGAATTGCGTTCGATCGCTTTCGACGCGATGAACACGCCGAACTTCATCACCGGCGGGTCAGGCTTCGCGCTGAACGGTGATGGATCTCAGCTGCTCAGGGTTCATTCATCAGTCGATAAAACTGAAATCGTATCTCTCGATCTCTCGACAGGCCGCGAAGGGCGCGCCATCAAGATTTCGGATGACGACGCACTAACTGGGGAAGTTGTCGTAACGCCGTCGGGGAATGTCGTCGCTGCCGGAATTGTAAAAAAGCGAATTAAGCTGTGGGATGTCTCAAACCACAGCGAAAAGGATCTTGGACCAACGACTAAAGAATACAACCCCGTGAAGTTTAGTCGAGATGGTCGTCTGCTCGGGTACTCTGACAATTACAACGCCCGCATCTGGGACACTGCAACTGGGCGCGAGTTGATTCAATTCGCAATCCCGCATGGCAATAATTTCTCGTCTTATCCGGGCGACGCTTTTCTGGCTTTCGCAGAGGATGGGAAGAAACTTGCATCTGGTGGCATCGACACGCCAAGCATCGTTTGGGATGTCGCCACAGCGAAACAACTATTTCAACTCAACGGCCGCACCAACATGGCATACAACGTCATGTTCAGTGCAGATGGAAACCGATTAACCTCAGGCGGACGTACCCGTTGGGACTTGCGCACTGGTCGCGGTTTGCGCATTGCGACTGGTGTGCCGCAAGACGCGTTTGGCTGGCCGAGTCCTGATGGGCGGTTGCTCGCTTTGATGCGACTCGACTCCAGTGCCGTCACCGTTCTCGAGACCCCGTCTGGCCGGACGCTGCATACGCTGACTCCCACAGGAATTGCCGGTAACGTACAAAAAATTCGCTACACAGCCGACAGTGCTTTTGCGATTGTCACTTACTCAGCAATCGAAGTTCAGCAGCCCACGCCGGGATCTGTCGGCGCCGGAAGTCAAATTAAGATCTGGGATCTGAAATCTGGAGCGGAGGCGCGAACCCTAGCCGAGCGTGAATTGCCTAGCGATGCAGTTCCAAGTGCAGACGGACGGATGATTGCTACGATTACCTCGATGGGCCAAATATCGCTTTGGGATAATCAGACCGGAACCAAGGTGCGCGATCTCTCAACCTCGGCGATGAGCAAGATGACTGACTGGAGCAAGATAATACCCGTTCCACGCTCGGGTTCGGGCAGGCCTCAGATGCCTCAGATGCCTCAGATGCCAAACATGGCCGAGATTGGATCGATGATGACGGAACTTCTCGGAACAATGTCGGCGGGCACGATGGGCCGTAGCGCTACATCTGTTGCCTTTAGTTCGGATAATCGAATCGTCGCGGTTGGTGGAGTCGAGTCGAAGTCCAACGTTGACCTCGCCACGATGATGTCAGGCATGACGGGACAACAAAAGAAGGGTAGTAAGCAAAAGAATCAGCCTAATCCTCAAGACATAATGAAGGATCTAAAGGTTGAGCCCATCGGTCGGATTATTTTGTGGGATGCCACGACCGGCCAGGAGATCGCAACTCTGCGCGGTCATGGCAAAGGCGTAACCCAGGTTGCATTCAGCCGCGACGCGAAGTCGCTTGCGTCAGCCGGCAGCGACAACACGATTCGAATCTGGGACGTGGCGTCGCAACGTGAGCGGCGAACTATGTCGGGCCACACGGCGGCGATCGAGTCGATGGATTTTAGTCCTGACGGTCGAGTCCTTGCTTCCGCAAGCGAAGACGGAGCTACCTTCCTCTGGGACACGACTACTGGCGAACACTTGTTGACACTCGTTTCACTCGACGACGGTGGTGAATGGATGGTGGTCACACCACAGGGATTGTTTGATGGTACGCCACCATCATGGAACCAAATTCTTTGGCGATACAACGGAGACACATTCAACGTCGCTCCGATCGAATGGTTCTTCAACGAGTTCTATTATCCCGGGCTGCTCTCCGATGTGTTTTCGGGCAAGCGGCCTCGCGTCGCACAAGACGTTTCGAAAAAAGATCGGCGACAACCAGTGGTGAAGTTGACTCTACCGGGTGAACCACCGGCAGCGTCCGGAATAACCCAACGCACTGCAAAGGTAAGAATTGAAATCACTGACGCCACACCTGATCGTGATAATCCAACCGGTTCCGGTGCTCGCGACGTACGGCTCTTTCGTAACGGTTCGCTGGTAAAGGTCTGGCACGGTGACGTGCTTAAGGGACAACCAAGGGTGACTCTTGAAGAAGAGATTACTATTACGGCAGGACCTAACCGACTCGTGGCCTATGCGTTCAATAAAGACAATGTAAAAAGCAAGGACGCCCCGCTTGAATTGCTGGGCGCAGACTCGTTGAAGCGTAAAGGAACTGCCTACATCATTGCCGTAGGAATCAATCAATACACCAACGATCAGTACAACCTAAAATATGCTGTCGCTGACGCCGAGAGTTTCGCCAACGAAGTACGAACAAGACAGAATCACATTGGAATGTTCGAGCGCGTAGAAGTAGTTTCGCTTGTCAACGAGAACGCGACTAAGGCAAACATCCTTTCAGCTTTGAAACGACTCTCAGGCGAGCCTGGAGCACCAACACTAAAAGCGACAGGTTCCGATGCGCCGCTGAAGAAGATCGAACCTGAAGACACTGTGATCATTTACTTTGCCGGGCATGGCACCGCGCAGGCGCAGCGTTTCTATCTAATCCCGCATGATCTTGGCTATACCGGTGACCGGACCAAGCTCAACGAGAAAGGCTTGCAGGAAATTCTGTCACACAGCATTTCCGATCTTGAGCTCGAGCAAATGGTTGAAGGTTTAGACGCGGGCCATCTTCTGTTAGTGATCGATGCGTGTAATTCTGGTCAAGCGCTGGAAGCGGAAGAAAAACGACGCGGGCCGATGAATTCCAAAGGTCTGGCCCAGTTGGCCTACGAGAAGGGAATGTACATCCTGACCGCCGCCCAGAGTTATCAGGCAGCGTTGGAAGCAGCGCAACTGGGACACGGATTATTAACGTATGCGCTCATTGAAGAGGGATTAAAAACTGCGAGCGCTGACACGCAACCAAAGGACGGCGTTTTGATCGCGCGCGAGTGGCTCGACTTCGCGACTGATCGCGTGCCGCTAATGCAGGAAGAGAAGATGAAGCAAGCGCGCGGCGTCGGTGTAGGTATCGCGTTCACTGAAGGCGAGAAAGAGGTTCCCGATCAGAATCGAACGGTGCAGCGTCCGCGCGTGTTTTATCGGAGAGAGATGGAAGCGAATCCGCTTGTAATTGCGAAGCCATAAATTCTTTGGAGTGCGGTGACCTGTCACCGCTTTGGTTTAAAGCGGCGACAAGTCGCCGCACTCCAAATGTCAATTATGAATGCAATCGGAAAATCAGCTCCCCGCAAAGAAGGACGCCAGAAGGTTACCGGGCAGGCGCTTTACGTTGACGACATCTCATTTCCCGAGATGCTCCATGGTGTGACGGTTCGCAGCTCGATTCCTCGCGGAACAATTAAGCGCATCTCTTTTGATGGAAATATTCCCTGGGACGAGTTCACGAT
>DATJKB010000322.1:0-3670 GCA_035491875.1 Pyrinomonadaceae bacterium
ACTATCATTGCTGCTTTTCTCTACAACACGGCAATGTTTGATGAGAAGCTTCCGCGAAAGAAGATGTAAGAGCCAGCGATGTCGGATTTCGGAATCGTTACCGTTGAGATGGTGCATTGAAGTAAAGGACTCGACCGTGAAGCTAACACGCCGAAAGTTCATAACAGGAATCACGTCCGCTACCTTACTGGCATCGCGCAAAGCGACTTCAGCTTCCACCGCCTTACGCAATCACGCAGGCACGCGGCAGAATATCGTCTTTATTCTTGCTGACGATCTAGGATGGGGCGATCTCAGCTGTTACGGTCGTCCCGACTATCGCACTCCAAATCTGGATCGCCTTGCTTCACAAGGTGTCAGGTTTACAGACGCATACTCCGCATCAGCAGTCTGTACACCAACACGCTGTGGATTCATCACTGGTCGATACCCTGGACGACTGAAGATCGGTTTGGTTGAACCCTTGGGTGCCAATAACCGAAGCGTTGGTTTGGATTTGGACCATCCGACTATTGCCTCGCTCCTCAAGAAGAGTGGATACGACACCGCGCTCATTGGCAAATGGCATCTCGGTTTCCGGCCAGAGTGGGGACCTAATGCGCACGGATTTGATGAGTTCTTTGGAATTCTGTCAGGCGCAGTCGACTATCAACTGCACAAGACTGGTCTGGGCCAACCTGACTTGTTTGAGAATCTTACACCTGTTCAGCAAACCGGATACTTAACTGATCTCTTAACCGATCGCGCTGTCAAATACATTACGCGGCGTCGAACCCAACCTTTCTATCTAAGTCTTCACTACACGGCCCCACATTGGCCCTGGCAAGATCGCAAAGGTGGCGAGCGCGTCTCTTTCACCGACAAAACAATCGAGCCCATAACGATGGGAGGCGGTGGCTCAATAAAGCTGTATGCCGAGATGATGCGCGCTTTAGATGAAGGCATCGGTCGCGTGATGAAGGCGCTAAGAACTTCGGGCATCGAGAGAAATACCTTAGTGATCTTCACGAGCGACAACGGAGGAGAACGATTCTCTTATGAATGGCCCTTTTCAGGAGAGAAAGGCGAATTGTTAGAAGGTGGCATTCGTGTGCCGGCAATCGTTCGTTGGCCCGGGGCAATACCCCCGAACCGGCTGACCAGTCAGATGGCGATAACAATGGACTGGACAGCGACGATTCTTGCAACGGCTGAAACGCAAGCCGCGCAAGGTTATCCGTTGGATGGAATCAACTTGATACCGATAATCAAGGGAGCGAGCTCGGTTCAGGATCGCACGTTCTACTGGCGTATATACGACCAGGACGCTGTGCGACAAGGCAAATGGAAGTACTTCCGCAACGGCGAGCGCCGACGTCTCTTCGACCTTTCATCCGATCCTCGAGAGCAGGCGGATTTTAGTATTAAGAACCCGGACGTGCTTAAGCGTCTCACGGCTGAGTTTGCTCACTGGAACGAACAGATGCTCCCTCGTCTCGCACCCAGAACCTGACGGTTCGCGCACTCTCTTATCGGGGGAGAGAAGCAAGTCGACGGGATTCAAATATGAAGCCCGTGAGAGCGTTAAGTTCTCGCGGGCTTTCTCTCTATTGAACGAACCGCTGACAAAACAACCGACGAGTTCCTCTCCGCTTTTGTCATTTTCTACTAATTGGTCGTAATCTTAGTACCTGACATCCATCTTAAGAGAGACAAGGCATGATCGCCGTCTCTGTAACAACGTCAGTCATCGATCGTGCTATCTGTGGTGGTGGGATGAAAACGTTAACCTGGATCAAACGACTGGGCCTCTGGGGATTTCTCTTCTTTCTCGTAAAGGGTCTCCTCTGGTTGCTAGTTCCCGCACTCATTGCCATCTGGTCAACCACCTAACACGTTTCAACTTTAACTGAAAATCAGGAAGGGGCCACTGAACATTCTAATCAGCGGCGTCCACTGATCCTCGTTTGCTTGCTCACCAAGCCGGTTTCAGGTACGGGTAATTCTTGGGCGGGCTTTTTTGATCGGGGTTTTGTTTTTTGACGCGTCCGTGTGATCGACGTAATCCGGCGCCGCACCATTCAGCATGGCTGCCTCTTTCAACTTTGGATCCCTGGCCCACTCTTTCGCTGACACAAAAGAGACCGTGTCATAAACCAACACGATGGTCCCGAGCTTTAGAAGCTTGCTAACTTCACGCGCGGCGAACATTGGGATGCGGATACAACCATGACTGGCCGGTTCGTTCGGCACCGAAAGATATCCGTGAATCGCTACACCGCCGCTGATGTAATTGGCGTAGTAGACGGAACCCAGTTGGCCGTTTTCCCAACCAAAACTTTTGTCATAAACAACGAATCTGCCGCGCGGCGTGTAGGCAATACTCTCCTGACCGTCCGATAGGAATTTCTTTTCGTTGCCAGTCGAGACAGGTAGGACTCTGACTTTGGAGTGCGCCGACCCGTCGGCGCTTTCAGTCAGCTCACCGATAATCAATAACACCTGGCGATCGAGATCCACTTCAACGTGTGCATACCCCGAATCACGCGGTTTCGGTGCGGCGGTGTTGCGAATTGCTTCAAGCTCAGTGATCGTGAGTTTTCCAGTAATCGTGCGGCCTTCGTATTTCTGAAAAGCGATCAGCGCCCAACGTGTTGCTGTATCGAAGCGTCCGTCGACCGCGCCTGTCCAGTAACCCAACCCCGCGAGACGCTGTTCGGCCTCTTTGATTTCTGATCTCGTGAGAGCTTGTTGTCCACTCGAGCTCGAGGGAATCAAAAGCAGAAGCAGACATATAGCCGGCAGAAGTTTCATGCTTAGAAAACATATGCTGGGCGACTATTGCCCGTCAACCATCTTCCTGGAGTGCGAGGTATTCTGCGTCCTCTGCATCTCGGCGTCCTCCGCGTTTTCATTGGCTAGGTTACGTACACTCAACAGATTTGATGATTGAGCGTATTCAAGTCGGTCCAAGGATGACCGCGGAGGACGCCGAGACGCAGAGGACGCAGAGCACCCGCGCTCCAAGAAGTCTGCTTCCGTCATATAATCTGCCCGCTCAAGCGACTAATTAACTGAGAACCGATGGAACTCGCGGAACTTAGGTCAAAACTCGAAGAACTCCACACCGCCAGCTTTGGCTGGGCGTTGAGTTGTTGTCGACAAAACTACGCGGAGGCCGAGGAAGTTCTACAGACGGTTTATTTGAAAATTCTGCAGGGCAAAGCGAGTTTCGACGGCCAAAGTAAACTACAAACGTGGTTGTTTGCCGTGATTCGAAACACGGCGATCAGCGAGCGCCGCAAAAGCCTGGTACGTTCAATCGCGACACCACCTTTCGAAAACACAATCGACGCGGGGTCTCAGATTGAGCTTGAGCGATCAGAAGTGCAGCAGCGATTTCAGGCGGCACTGCAACGCCTTCCCGCGCGACAGCGAGAAACGCTGCATCTCGTGTTCTATCAGGAACTCAGTTTAAGCGAGGCGGCGCAAGTAATGAGCATTTCAATCGGCAGTGCTCGCCAACATTACGAACGAGGCAAGAAACGTTTGCGGGAATTGTTGGACCGCGAGGAAGTGGATTATGGAATTGGCTGGCGACGAAAAGAGAATCCAGGCACTATTCTGTGAACTGAGGTTTGAAGATCAGAGCATGGCTCCGTCATTCAACCGGCTGTGGCAGTCTGCGCAG
>DATJKB010000323.1:0-5995 GCA_035491875.1 Pyrinomonadaceae bacterium
TTTTTGTCACTCTTCATCAACGTCTTCGCTGTTGCTTAATACTACAGAATTCTCAATCCACGCGCGCTCTCAAGTATCGTTAGGCACGACAGCTTTGCTCGCCTTATATTTTCCTGCAGGAGTAACGGGTGAATACTGAACTTCTGATTCCTTTGCTAACTTTCGGCGGGACCCTGCTGCTGGTCGTGACCGGCCTCCTGAATTTTTCCGTGTTCGTCCGACAATTGCGCGCCGCGAGGGATCAGCTTGAGACAGCACGGCGGCAGTTGGAGAGCGCTCGACAGCAGCCTCAGATCCAATTAGTGCAGCGAGCGATGGCGGAGACGTCTGATCATCTGAAGATCCTGATCGAGAAACCGTATCTGCGTCCTTACTTTTACGACAACAAGGTCTGGGTCGAAGGAGATGTGGCGAGCCTTAATGAAGTGAAGGCCATGGCGGAGTTAATCCTGAACAACTTCGCGTCTGCGATCATTCATTCAGCCGTGTTTCCGGAATATCCGGTTCGCGGCGTTGAGGAGACGATCAGATTTCATCTGCGTCACAGCCCGGCGTTGCGGGACTTTCTGATGGAAAGCTTCGATCGATTCCAGCTTGCGGGCCTGGCCCTGATCTGTCTGAAGAACGAAACGAAGGTCGACGCCGAGCGCGACTTGCGCGAACTCATCTCCATCGCCGGCGCGGATGGGGCAGAGAAGGCACGTCGCGAAAGGCTACTGGGCCATCTGGAATCTTCTGACAAATCGCATCCGATGGAACTAGCGAAGTACAGCCTCGAGCGAGCTGGCGCGGAGATGGATATCAAACAATGAGACTGCACTGCGCTGAGTCCCGAATAGCTAGTTAGCGGCGCGCGGGAAGAACGAAGCCACGCGGATCGTGTTTTCCGGGCATAAACGATCCACGAAACCACACGAAATAACACAAATAAGACGAGTGATGATCTAGAAATTTTCTAGCAGTCTTACTCGCCAGGATCCGTCGTATCCAGTTAACGTTCGAAGCTGATGTTAACTTGTTTGTTGGAATCTGATCTAAACTCCGATTATCCCCTCGGACTCATGCCGGGCTCGCGCGATGTAGCTACAGCGCGAGTTCGTGCTATTTGACGAGCAAAGTGATGACGCTTGACGCTGGCACAAAACTCGGCCGCTACGAAATTCGCTCGCAACTAGGTACGGGCGGAATGGGTGAGGTGTATCTGGCTCAGGACAACACACTCGATCGTAAAGTGGCTTTGAAAATCCTGCCACCAAAGCTTGCTGAAGATACCGATCGCATGAGCCGCTTTGTCCGTGAAGCAAAGTCCGCGTCTGCCCTCAATCATCCAAATATCATTACAATTCATGAAATCGGTGAGATTGATGGCCTGCATTTTATCGCTACTGAATACATCGAAGGGGAAACTCTCAAGTCGCGACTAAACATGGAATCACTCAGTCTCAAGTCAACCCTTGAGATTGCTCTCCAGGTAGTCTCTGCACTCGATGCAGCACATCGGGCCGGCATCGTTCACCGCGACATCAAGCCCGATAACATAATGGTTCGCGATGATGGGATTGTTAAGATTCTGGATTTTGGGCTTCTGAAACTGATCCGTTTGGAGGGTTCAGAAGTTGATAAAGAAGCTGAGACCAAAATTCAGATAAGAACCAGCATGAACATGATCATGGGAACTGTTGCCTATATGTCGCCCGAGCAAGCGCGCGGCCAGGAGACTGATGCACGAACAGACATTTGGAGTTTTGGTTGTGTGCTTTATGAAATGCTGACGCATCAACAACCATTTCCGGGAGAAACGATGCCGGATGTATGGTCAAACATTATTAATGCAGAACCGGCTTCGATCCTCACGCATCGCAGTGATACGCCTGCCGAACTTGAGCGCATCATCGCCAAGACAGTACGCAAGAATAGAGAGGAGCGTTACCAGTCAGCGAAAGAATTGTTCAATGATCTGCAGCAGTTGCAAACTCGATTGTTGGTTGAATCTGAAATCATTCGCAGCGGATCAGGTCAGAGCATTGCCCAGATTCAACCGTCTCCTTTTTTTAATTCAATAGCAGTGTTGCCGTTTGCCAATCTCAGCGCTGAGAAGGACAACGAGTATTTTAGCGAGGGTTTGACCGAAGAGATCATAATGAATCTCTCCAAACTGCAAATGCTCAAAGTGATCGCACGTGGCTCAACTATGCACTATGTGAAAGAAGGGAAAACGCATAAGGAAACCGCTAGCGACCTCGGTGTGCAGTATCTGTTGGAAGGAAGTGTGAGGCGACAAGGTAGAGATCTAAGAATTACTGCGCAACTGATTGACGCGTTGCGTGACGTCTACGTGTGGGCTGAAACCTATCGCGGCACTATCGCGGACATTTTTGACATTCAAGAGAAGGTTGCGGTGGAAATCGTTCAAGCACTTCAACTCCGACTGTCGCCTGACGAAAAGCAAAATCTGAAGAAGCGCTTCACGGAAAACACCGGGGCTTATCAACTTTATCTGCAGGGTCGTTTCTTCTGGAACAAGAGAAGTGAAGAAGGACTAAAAACTGCGATTAAGTATTTCGAACAGGCAATCGAAAACGATCCACATTATGCGCTTGCGTGGGCTGGAATTGCCGACTCGTACAGTTTGTTAGGTGAATTCGGAAACATTCCGCGTAAGGAGTTATACCCGAAGGCGAAGGCGGCAGTCGAAAAAGCATTGGAAATTGACAATCGGCTGGCAGAAGTTCACACATCACTTGCGAATCTACTCATGTTTACCAAGTGGGATTGGGTGAACTCCGCGAAGGAATTCAAGCTGGCGCTGGAATTAAATCCGAACTATGCAACAGCCCACCACTGGTATTCGCAATGGTTTCTGGACATGGGCAGACTTGAAGAATCTCTCCGAATGATTTCACGGGCCGCAGAACTGGATCCGGTTTCACAAGCAATACTCAAGGACAAGGGACTGGCGCTGTATTACAACCGGCAATACGACGAAGCTATAGAGATCGCCAGAAAAACCCTGGAGTTAGATCCGAATTATGCCGCGGCACATCGCCTTCTCTCGCTCGCGTATCAAGGCAAGGAACAGTTTGATGAAGCAATTGCTGAAAACGAGAAATGGGGAGCGCTCACTCGTAATAAAGTCGAAGAGACTGTTGGTTTGGCGCAACTCTACGCGCTTTCAGGGCGGAGAGAAGAGGCAAAAAGACTGATCGAAGACGTGAAGCGTGACGAACTAGTGGCTGAACAAATTCATCGTGGATTGGCATTGGTGTATGTGGCTCTCGGCGAGAACGACAGTGCTTTCGAAAGTCTTGAACGAAGTGTTGAGCGGCACGAAGAGTCAATATTGAACTTGAAAGTTGATCCCAAGGTCGATCCACTTCGTTCGGATCCTCGGTTCGTAGCTCTCCTAAAGAAGATAGGTATTGAAAAGTAAATCGCAATAGATCACTTCCGGAGTTCAATTGACCTTGTCTTCACTCCGGAGGAGTGAAATGTTTGTAGACGCGGGACTGCTCGATATTTGTCTTCGCTCCGCTCGGAGCGAAATGTAGACGTTCGGAACATCGCCCTCCTAAAGGAGTGCCGGCTCCTAAGCGACTCGTCGGCTATAACCATGTCACTCCTACGGAGTGAAGAGCAGGCGGAGACGATCAGGTTTCATCTGCGTGACAGCCAAGCGCATTTCTTTGGAGTGCGGCGACTTGTCGCCGCTTTTCCCAAAGCGCTGACAAGTCAGCGCACTCCAAAATCTCATTCCGTCAGGGCAAACCTCAGCACCTTTCTGGAAAGCTTCGATCGATTCCAAGCTTCAGTGGCATGAGGTCAGTACCACCTCGCGGTAGCGGGTGTCCGATACACTTTAGTTTGTCGTGTCGTACCCTTCGTTCAACTGGTTTCAGAAACAGGTCACGATTCCTGAAAACAGTTGAGTATACGGAAGCACACGACAAACTAAAGCGTATCGGACATCCGCTACCGCGTCGGGATACTGACTGCGATTCAGCGAAACTATTTTTGACAGCCTGAAGAACGAAGCATCGTCGAAAAGTAGGGCCGACGCCGAGCGTGACTTGCGCGAACTGATCTCCGCAGCCGGCGCGGATGTGGCAAAGAACTCCCAAAGCAATGATATCTTACGACCGATGTTACGAAAGTCGATGCGAATAGTTGTCTTCGGAACTGGTGGAGTTGGTGGATATTTCGGCGGCCGCGTCGCCCAGTCAGGTGAAGATGTGACTTTTATTGCGCGCGGTGAACATCTGCGCGCGATTCAAACTAGCGGCTTGAGGGTGGATAGTCAGTTTGGCGACTTTCTGATCCATCCAGCGAGAGCGACCGATGATGTTACAGAAGCAGGCCAAGCTGATCTCGTAATTGTCGCGGTGAAAGCATGGCAGGTCCCTGAAGTAGCACGCGCGATGAAGCCTCTGGTTGGACCAGCTACGACCATCTTGCCTTTAGAAAACGGCGTCGAAGCGCCAGACCAACTAGCGGCCGAATTAGGTAGTGAGCGAGTGATCGGCGGGCTTTGTAAAATAGTAAGTTACATCGTCGAGCCTGGTCATATTCGTCACGCGGGCTTCGAACCGTCGGTTACCTTTGGTGAATTGAACAATCGTCGTACTAAACGAGTGGAGAGAATTCAGGAGATCTTCACAAAAGCCGGAATCAGCTCAACGGTCGCGACCGATATCAAGGTCGCGCTCTGGACAAAATTTCTTTTTATTATCTCGTTCAGCGGAATCGGTGCGTTAAGAGGTAAGCCGGCAGGTGAGATTCGCACCAATCCCGAATCACGTGCATTGCTGCTGAAGGCGATGGAGGAGGTTTATGCGGTGGGTCGAGCACGAGGAGTAGACCTCCCCGAAGACTCAGTTGAAAAAGCGATGGCGACCGTAGATAGTCTGCCGGACGATGGAACAAGTTCAATGCAACGAGATATTGCGTCCGGAAGACCTTCAGAGTTGGAATCGCAGAACGGTGCGATCGTGCGGATGGCGAGAGAAGTTGGTGTTGAAGCACCAACTCACGAACTGATCTATAACACTCTCTTGCCTCTGGAAATGGCGGCGCGCAGAAGAGCGAACACTATGTAAATCAGTGGTCAGGTTACATTCCGGTGTCATCAGCCGACGGACCATAAATCGAAGGGACCTTTGCGCCCATGGGTCGGAGATACGTACTCAACTGCCCACGATGATGGATCGCGTCGAACATGAAGTCCCAAAGAAATTCCACCGTTGGTCTTTCCATTACGACCTTTCCTTGATAAAGAAACTGTGCGTTTCTCTCCTGCGAAGCATCATCAAGCGCGGCAACCTTGTCGACTAGCTCAGTCGACCACTTCTCAAACATTTGGATCATGGCATCCAGACTCGGTGGCTTAGCGTCCTCCCATTCAGACTTGCCGGTCTCGACGACATCAATCAATGCTTTCAGTTCATTAGTCACGGTCCAAACTAGTTGCTCGGCTGAGGGTGAACGTTCATGTGGTTTGTAGCTAAGGTCTTTGGGTAACGCCCTCAGCACCTTTAGAAAGACGGGAAACTCTGCCTTGGCACGTTTTAGATAGAAATCTCGAAGCGTCATCTTTGGATCCTCCTGAAATTCACCTAATCATAATAAATGATTGGCCGCCACAACGTTGCTTACTCTACTTACGTCAGGTACTCATCCTAAATGGGGTCCTTTACGCGTGCGGTCAGGATGACATTGCACTCCCAAAGGGAGTGCGAGGTTTATGCGTACGTCGCTGCTATAAACATAACACCCCTGACGGGGTGCCGGTGCTTGTTGCGCGGGCTAAACCTCGCACTCGCACGGAGTGAAGAGCAGTACGGAGACGATCAGGTTTCATCTGCGTCTAGCCCGGCGCATCATAGGTTTCGTGTCATTTCGTGTGGCTTCGTGGATCGTGTGTTTTTTTGGGCAGAGACGATCCACGAATTCACACGAACTCACACAAAGTTAAGACGAGTGATGTTATGCGAAATCAGTT
>DATJKB010000324.1:0-3332 GCA_035491875.1 Pyrinomonadaceae bacterium
TCTCGAACGACGGATACCTTGGACCGACTGCAGTGATGCGACAACACCTGGCGAACGCGGTGTTCAGAGCCGTGGAGAACAATCGCACAGTGCTGCGTGTTACGAACAGCGGAATTACGGCGCTCATTGAGCCTGACGGAATAATCCGGGATGCAACAAAGAGTTTCGAAACGGATGTTCGCGTTTGGAGGATGCGGGAGCCTCTTGAAAGCGCCACCACGTTTTATACAAGTAACGGCGATGTCCTGCCGATCGCTTGCTTAGTTGTCACGGTGTTGGCCGCGTTGTGGGCTTGGTTGTTAAGAAGGAAGGAATTGAACAACTTAAGATGATCGAGACTTTATCAATTCAGGAATTAAGAACCTCCTATGAAGACCTCCGTGGTCGTGTAGAACAACTCGGGAGGTTTCTTTGATGTTCCCACGCGTAGGGAAGAGCTAAATAAGATCGAAGCCCAGGCCGCGGCACCGGATTTTTGGAACGATCAGGAAGCTGCACAGAAGCTGTTGCAGGAACGCAGCCGGCTCGAACGAAAGATTCAGCGCCAGGAAAGTTTTGAATCGCAGATAGCAGACGCCGGCGTGCTCTTTGAATTCGCAGAAGAAGACGAAGCTTCTCTCAAGGAGCTTGGTCCCCTCATCGAACGCCTGCAGCACGATCTTAGCCAGGCCGAGACAGAAATGCTGCTGTCAGGTGACAACGATCACCGCAACGCGATCTGCACGATTCATCCAGGCGCCGGCGGGACTGAATCACAAGATTGGGCTGAAATGCTCCTTCGCATGTATTTGAAGTGGGCTGAACAGCGAGGATTCAAGACGGAGATTCTTGAATATCAACCCGGCGAGGAGGCAGGACTGAAGAGCGTTACATTTCGAGTCGAAGGCGAATATGCCTATGGTTTGTTAACTGCCGAAGCCGGCGTGCACCGGCTCGTACGAATCTCTCCCTTCGACCAGGCTGCCCGTCGTCACACTTCTTTCGCTTCCCTCTTTGTCTATCCTGAAATCGACGAAGACATCGAAGTAGAAATCAACGAAAAAGATTTGCGCGTCGACACCTATCGCTCCACGGGCGCAGGTGGGCAGCACATCAATACCACCGACTCAGCCGTAAGAATCACCCACCTGCCCACGAACATCGTTGTCTCCTGTCAGAACCAGCGTTCACAACACCAGAATCGCGCCGTAGCCATGCATGTGCTGCGTTCGCGTTTGTATGAATTGGAGTTGGAGAAGCGACAGGCGGAGACGGCCAAACTCGAAGCTAACAAATCCGACATCTCCTTCGGCTCACAGATTCGCAGTTATGTGCTGGCACCTTATCAATTGGTGAAAGACACACGCACCAAACTCGAGCGTGGAAATGTCGAGGCAATACTTGCCGGAGACATCGACGATTTCATCACGACTTACCTGCTTTCCAAGAAAGCGTCGTAGTTTAGGGTTTATGAAGAGTCTTATTGCCACGTTACTTAGCATTGCGATAACGGGAGCGGCGGTTGCCCAGCAGAAGCGAACTGTCATCCGCGTCGGCGATGCCTTCTATGGTCCGGTTAAAACCGTTCGGAGCGAACTTGTTCGGCTGACAGTCAATGGTGACAGCGTAACCGAAGGATCGCGAGCTTTAATACAGGTTATTAAATACACTCCGGACGGCCTCACGCGTGAAACCGAGTCTTATTATCCCAATGGCGCGCTTCGTCAGAAGATAATTGAAAAATACTATCCCTCGGGTAAGCTGGAGAGTCAGAGCATCTACGACGCTAAAGGCGACTTAGTCTCGAAGACAACTAGTGAGTACGATCAGTTTGGCGGCAGCATGTCGGAGACGCGCCAAAATCCCGACGGATCAGCACAATCCCAGACTGTCACCCAGTCCGTTCAGTCGGCACAAGGAATCGTCGCTGTATCGAAGACTACTGACGGCCGTACTGTGGAGACTTCCGTAAATACACGCCAGGAACAACCTAAGAAATCACAATGGACTACTACCAGACCTGATGGCACTCGTCAGGAAAACATCTTTTCAGTCGACTCAGACGGAAACCATAATGATGAACAGATCTCTTACAAATCAGATGGTTCAGTAGCTGGTCGGCGGCTCTCAAAAGTTGATCGAGACGTTACTCGGCTTGAAGCGATTGAGTATGACGGCGAAGGCAACGTAAAAAAGAGAACTTTGGAAACTCGCGAGTACGATTCATACCGCAATATTAAAAAGACCGTGGCTTTTAGATGGAACGCGGCTTTGGAAAAGTTTGAACCCGTCGTCTCTACTTACAACAACATCGAGTATTTTGAATGACGCGCTACGGAGTACCAGATTGGCCACTACGCAAATCGAAGAAAAGCCCCGAGTGATCACGCCTCGCACGAGTCGTTTCAATGAGATCCTGGCGATCCTACTCGTCGCGATTGGCCTGCTGCTCTTGCTCTGTCTCATCTCCGCGCCGTTCTATCCCAACGATCCATCATGGAACTCGGTGGGACAGATTGAAACTCACAATTGGGCGGGAACAATAGGCGCAAATGTCGCTGCGACAGTTTTTCAATTCATCGGGCTCGCCGGATACCTATTACCGCTGCTGTTATTCGCCGCAGCCTGGCGACGCTTTCGCACGATCGGTTTCCATAGCATTTGGTCCAGATTGATTGGTTTGACGGTGCTGGTCGTCGCGGCTTCTGGTCTGCTTTCGATTTCTGGAATTCGTCCCTTGTTCGACGCCAGCGTTCAACCGGGCGGACTGCTCGGCGCGGTGGTCGCAGAAGCGTTGATTAGTGGACTGAACAAAGTAGGCGCAACAGTAATACTGATTGCTATTGCCGCTACGGGGGTGCTCCTCGCCACCAATTTCTCTTTCATCCGTTTCTACCAGGTAACTTCCGAAGCTGTCGGCAGTAGATTCGCGTTTGTTGGCGCCCTGCCGGAACGATTCAGAGCCTGGCGACAAATGCGTCGCGAACAAGCGGCTTTGAAGAAGGAAAGGAAACTTGCCATCCAGGCGGAACGAGAAGCCGCCCGCCACACGTTGCGAGAGACATTGAATCTTTCGCCGGCCGAACGTGTCGCAGAGTTTATGAAAGAGCCGGCCGCTACTGTTGCTCCAACTAATGTCATACGCGGAGAAACACGTGCGAGTGAAACGGCGCCTCAGGCAAGTGCCGCAGCGGTGGCCGGAGCTGGCGCTGGCGCAGGCCTGGGCAGTCAACGCGCGGCCGTAGTCACCGGTCGTTCAGGAAGACGCTCAATCTTTCCAGGCCTGGGTGGGAACGCCGAGGTTGAAGACGCTGACGATCTCGAAGCAATGGTCAAAGGCGCTTCAGTCTTGC
>DATJKB010000325.1:0-6340 GCA_035491875.1 Pyrinomonadaceae bacterium
TCCTTTGACGAGAATCTCGCCTTCACCAGGGACTCCTGGTTTTGCCGAACCGTCTGAGTTCTTGATCGCGAGCTTCACTCCTACAACCTGACGGACTCGATCCTCACGGTAGTACGTGTTCTCAGGAGTGAAGGCGGCGTCAGGATCAATGCGCGAAACACTTGCATCGATCGCGCGTTCGGGTCGTGAATCGAGATAGATACGGGCCGGCTGACCTATACGCACGCGGTCGATTTCGGCGATCGGAACAAACACACGCAGATAGAGTTCCTGGAGGTTGACGAGCGTTACGATCGCAGTGCCGGGGTTTATTACTTCGCCCGGCTCGACCGACCGAACCGTTATTGTTCCGTTGAAAGGCGCCACCAACCGCAAATCGGCACGATTGGCTTCGGCCTCGCGCAGCTGCGCGCGAGCTTTTTCGGCATCAGCCATCGCGCCGGCTATTTCCGATTGCGCCTTATTGATCTGCTCCTGAATAGAGAGCCTCTGCGAACTTAGAATGGCGGGGTTTTTTAGAGAAGCGAGCTGGACGTTGTATGCTCCACGAGCGGCTTTGACCTGCTCCTCTGCGGCATTGACGGCAGCAGTTGTAGCCTCGAGGTTCGATTTGGCGAGCATACCCTGACGTTCGGAAAGATCTCCGGCCTTTGCAAGTTGCGATTGGTTTTCGTAGTCGTATTTAGCCTGATTGTTCGCGGCTCGCGCCTGGGCCAGCGCGGCTTCAGCAGCTGCGATTTGCGCACGCGCCTGATTGACGCGACCTTCAGCATCCATCTTCGACTGGTCGACGCTGATACTGCTGCTCTGTTCCTGTGCTCGTAGAACGTTGATCTGCTGTTGCGAACTGCGGACACGAGCCTCTGCTTGTTGCACCACAGATTTGGCTGCGTCTTCACGCGCTCGAACCTGATCATCATCGAGCAGGGCGATCACGTCGCCCGCGCTTACAGAGTCTCCTTCGCGGACGCGGATCTCGCGGACGCGTCCGGCAATCTTGGCCGAGACCGTTGCTTCATCGCCCGCGATCCTTCCCGGTGAGACAACAAGGTTCTCCGCACCCTTCAGCGCGGGCCGGTGAATGAAGAAGTACCAGACCACTAGAGCGATAGCCGCGATCGCGAGCATGAAGAGAATCAAACCGCCTTTTGTTTTTTTTCGGCGGCGCCTGGTTGGCGGCGGAGTGGTGGGAGATTCGTTCCTACCGTCGTCGGAAGCCTGAGGGATTTCCGGCTCTGTGACGGTGGTGTCGGGCTGTGTCCGCGTCTCGCTGACTCTGCTAGTCATCGTTTGTTATCCATTAGCGAGTCTTCAGAACGAAATTGAACGATTGGAAAGTTCTACCGGTGGCACGCTCGAGCTCACTGATGGCTTTGTTGAGATCCATCTGACCTTTCAACTCGACCCCGCGCGCATTCTTGAGTGCCGTTTGACGGTCCAACACCAGGTAGGTCGTCGAGTGTCCACCGTTGTACTTCCGCACTTCGCTTTCATACTGCAGTTCGCTGGCGCTACGGGCTTCGGCCGACGCCCGCAAACGCGCCTCTGCTGTGTGCAGTGATTGCAGGGCTGTCCGCACATCCACCTTGATTAATTGATCGAGCTGCAGTCTTTGCGTCTTGATCTGGGTTCCCTCTTCGCGCGAGAGCGCAAGCTGCGCTTCCGCCCTTCGGTTGAAGAGCGGAAGCTCGACCTGTACGCCAAACCTAACCGTGGGAAAGCGATTCGAGAAGAGATTTCTTAGCGATTGGCCGTAGCTGCCGATAAGAAATGACGGCACGGTTGCGGTGTTCACCGGAGGCGCCAACGGTGGCAGACCGGCCAACACCGAGAGCTCATTCACGCGATTGGTCAAGTCCGTCGATGCAAACTCGATTGGGTCCTGACCTGATAGGGGGTTAACTCTTCCTGCCAGACCATCGAGCGAATACGAAGCCACCAGGTCTACCTGGGGCCGCTTCTGATCACCGTAGAAGCGCTGATTCAATTCGTTGATCGACAGGGCAACGTCGGATTGCTGCAATTCGGGACGTTGGGCCAGCGCCTCGTTGAGCGCCTGGTCGGCGTTAATAGCAGGAGCCTTAACATCTACCGGGTCGGAAGGAATGATCAGAACGTTCCACAATGGATCCTTCATGTCGCCGACAATGAGGTTTTTCAACGCATTGTCTGACTTGGCTACTCCCTCGAGCGCCATGAAGAGCCCTTCGCGAAAGTTCGAGACTTGCACCTCGACCTGGGTTACATCAATGGCAGCAACGTAGCCCTTTCCGACAAGCCGCCGCGTGTGTGACAGCTGTTCCTCAGCCGCACGCAGCGCGTCCTGTTGGATTTGCAGATTGCGTAAGGCATAGACCATGTCCCAGTAGGAGTTTCGGACGCGAGTGATGGTTTCGATCACGCTTGTCCGAAACTCTGCGTCGGTAAGGGACAGGTTCTTTTTGGCAATATCGATCTGTCGCCGAGGTTCGTCGATCTCGCGGTTGCGCAGAAGCGGTTGCGTGTATGCGAAGGAAAGATTGGTCTTGAACTGCTTGTCGATGGTCGCAAAGATGACGTTAGTCTTGGTTTGCGAATCGGAATAGGAGATTTCGTACTGACCGCCGCCCTTTGGTGAGAGCCCGAAGAAACTTACACCCCCGGTACTGCCCTTCGCGGTAATCGATCCCTGATCTCCCCCGAGCGTCGAGCTACTGACCGGGAGCACTTCGCGAAAGAAGAAACGATTGACTGTCAATTTAGGATCATAGGATCCCTGGGCCACCAACAGGTTGGCCTCGGCCGAGCGAACGATCGAGCGGCTCAACTCGATATCTTTGTTGTTGCGCAGTGCAAGCTCGACTACTTCTTTCAAGCTCATGCTCTGCTGCCGATCGAACTGTACGCCAATCAACGCGAGCTGCGGATAGGTAGCGGCACCAGCTTCGTAATTTGGAGCTACTGTAGGTACGCGTAGAGCGTCCTGAGCCGGCAGTGGTTCGGTTCCTGTCGGCGTGGTCGAGGTTGTGGGGATCGGTGTAGGTGAGGGTGTAGGAGTGGGATTAGCCTGCTGTTGACCAGCCCGGTTCGTCGTCTCTTGTAAAGATTGAACCTGCCTACTCTGAGCCAGCGACGCGGCCAGGCCGAAGAAGACCACAACGACGATTCTTCTCGTTGTGAACAGCAGAAGCCACTCTATCCGGTGTCCGTAAGAGGTCAAAGGGGAAAACATGATGCAAACCTCTGCGAATGTCAGTCGCCCCCCAATAAATGCGAACGGATCTGTAGAGAAGAACCAGCCGAGAGACGGTCAGTAGGTCTCCTTCCCGCACCGCTTGGATCGAGGCGACTGAGTACTCCTTCAGGCCGAGAAAGTTGAACGTGCACGTCGGGTTACTAGCACCCTAACCAGCATTTTTCTTAGATCCAAGGTGGATGTAAACTGTCAAAAATGACAGCTTTACGAGTGGCTAAGTATCAGAACAATCGGGTCGAGAATTCGCATCAGCCAACCAGATTGCGAGAACCGGTCCACTGGTAGGATGTTTTTGACCTACCGCTAGCGCGAGCGAGCACGGATGAATTAATATGCATTGCGCTGATTAGACTTCAGTAGGGGCGGTACAATAAAGACTGATCTTGCCCGCTTGGCTCAGTGGTAGAGGCGACACTCGCAAGTGTCGCCTCTTGTTTTGTTTAGAGACTCTCAAGAATTGAGTTGTGCACTTCTCGGGCTGATTCACTTTTGAGTGAACCCATGCCCGGATTACGACCCAGCAATCGTAGCAGAAGTTGACCCCCACATTTCTTAGGCATATCATCTCGGCCATCTAATGTCTTCAGCTCGTCTAGTTCGAAAACCAAGTCTTTTCTGAAATTCACTGGACGAACTATCCCGCGAACCATCTCGGACGTGGTGGTTTTCTAAAGAGTTCCCGCGCACTAGGAGTTCCCGCGCACTAGATAGAAAGAGCCGATTCTGTTAGCAATACAAACCGTTAACGGGCGAATTTGTTTACGTGAGGTTTGCAACACGCAGAACAGTAGCCTTCATCGTTGTTTTAACTGAGAAAGAGCCAACTAAAGAGGAGGAATCTCATGCCTAACAAGATAAAGATTGACAGCGTAACCGGAGGTGGTCATAAGGACGATCTTAAGAACTGCTACTTTTTGCCTGCCGCAACCGCAGGCACCTACAACTTCTACGACACAAACAACAACAGCTTGGCAAGCAATTTGACCAGCGGAACGGATTTCTCTTTTAACCTCGATAGCCATAACTGGACTATCACGAATTTTGTGATTTCAGATTCGGCTGCCAGCGGAGATTGGGCAATCCCCAGCATCACGGCAGAGGAAGATGGCACTTTTCAGGCTCAGGCTGGTACCGGGACTGACGCTGAGGAGGCCTCTTCAGCCGCTACGTCGTAAACGGTGCGTCGTTTGGTGTAGTTTTTTGGTCGTGCGTTTTGTTAGCTGAATTGATGAGGCGAAGCCGAAGCTAAGCTGTACTGCTTTGGCTCGCCTTTTAGTCCAGCAGCAGATCAGGTGGCATCAGTTTATCGAAGGGAGCCTGTCGAGTGTGATGTTATTTCACGCGCTATTACTTCTAATGAGAAGATTTTTGAGGCTATTGCGGTCTTCAAGTTTGGGCCAGTATTCGTCGGCATTCTTTCTCTGCAGCGCGCTCCTCGCTCAGACAACCCAGGCACAAACAGCAACTTCACTGAGTTCGGATGGTCTTTCTCAACCGACGACCACCGTCACGCAAGGGTCTCCACAAGAACTTCCTACGTTGTCCGCCACAGAACGGGAACTAAAAGGCGGCGAAACTCATTCTTATCGAATACAACTAACCTCGGGCCAGTTCTTGTATGCCCTCGTTGAACAAAAAGACATTGATGTGGTTACCGCGGAGTTCGGACCTGATGGTAATCAGATCACCGAGAGCGATAGCCCCAACGACAGATGGGGCACGGAGCCAATTCTCCTCGTCGCGTCGACCTCTGGTACCTACCGGGTGGATGTGCGTTCTCCAAATGCCAAAGCGCCGGCGGGTCGTTACGAGATAAAGATGATCGCTCTGCGGGAGGCTACTCCGATTGATAAGGGGCATGCGACGGCCGAAATCGCATTCGACCAGGGAAGAAAACTCAGGGCCCAGCAGACAGCTGCGGCAAGGCGCCAGGCGATAGATAAGTATGGGGAAGCAATACTGCTTTTTCAGGCTGCCGGAGATTCTTATCGACGAGGCCTGACGTTATTGTCTATCGGTATTTGCTATTTTCAGTTGAACGAATTTCGTAAGGCGCTCGACTATTTCAACGAGACACTCACGATAGCCGCTGCAATTGGTGATCCGCGAATGGAGGCCGGTACCGAGACTTACGCAGGCGGAATGCTTGATGTGCTGGGGGATGTTAATAAGGCTTTGGACCACTACCATCGGGCTCTCAAGTTGGCAAGAGAGGGGGGTTGGCGCTTAGCGGAAGGGAACGCTCTCAACAACATTGGCAAGATCTACAACGACGTCGCAGACTGGCAAAAAGCTCTGGAGTACTATGCACAGGCACTTCCAGTTTTCCGCGCGCTGGGGAGTCAAAAATCCGAGGCAATCACACTTAACAACATCGGCATCGCATATTCCCAGTTAGGCGAGCAGGAAAAGGCGCTTGAGTATTTGCAGCAGTCTTTGCCAATGCTTCACGCTGCCGGTGACAAAAACGCTGAGGCCTACACTCTCAGCAGTATTGGCAACGCTTATAGTCGTTTGGGTAACTATCAGAGAGCGCTGAATTATTACAGCCAGGCACAGACGCTCCAGCGAGAAACAGGCAATCGGGCTCAAGAAGCTGAAACTCTTGACAAGTTCGGAATGGCCTATTCGGCGCTGGGTCAGCGCGAAAAAGCTCTCGAGTACCATCTACAAGCGGTTCAGATTCAACGCACAACCGGAAATCTCCGCCGTGAGGCCCTGGCGCTTAGCAACCTCGGAGACGTTTACAACCAATTAGCACAACCTGACAAGGCGTTGGAGAACTTTGAGAAGTCGCTCGCAATACTCCGGAACATTGGTGATCTGAGTAATGCCTCACGAGCATTAGAAGGCATTGCCCGCGCGGAGCAGAGTCGGGACAATCTTGAAGATGCCCGCAAACACATCCGTGAGTCCCTTGCGCTGATTGAAACCGTACGTTCCCGTTCGGGGAGTTTGGAACTGCGTGCTTCCTATAGGGCTTCTATGGAGAAGCCTTATGGGCTTTTTATCGATGTCTTAATGCGGCTCCATGCCAAAGACCCAGCGCACGGATATGATTCGGAGGCGTTGCAAGCAAGCGAACGAGGCAGGGCACGTAGCTTC
>DATJKB010000326.1:0-15542 GCA_035491875.1 Pyrinomonadaceae bacterium
CAGCAGTCTGTCTAATATTTGTTGTCCTTCTCATCTCTGCCCGATGGGCGAGTAAGGCTGTCAATGCACCTCCCATTCGAGACGTCATTCAAACACCCGTCGATACAAGCTTGGCGAACGGCCTTTCGATCACGGACATGACCGACCGATCAGATCTGATCGCGATAGGAAGTTGCGTTGACACCAAGTCCGTTTGGGTCAATCGCACGCTCATGACACTAGCGACCGTCTCCGTTGCCGAGACTCTTAAAGGCGCCGAATTGGGAACGATCGCCGTTGCGTTACCTGGCGGGATTGATGCGAACCGCAAGTTCCCGGTTGCGATGACATATCCGGGTGCGCCTCAAATAACACCGGGTGAAGACGTCTTCCTGTTCCTTACCGCTGATGATCAGACCGCTGGTTGTTACACCGTGACCGGCTTCTCTCAAGGGAAATTTTCCATCGTCAAAGATGAGGGAGGTGAGCACTTCGTCACACGTGATCTTACAAAGACGATGCTCAAGGACGACAACGGCGTTCGTCGCGGCTCAGCCAATATGACGCCGCTCTCCCTTTTGAAGGCCCAAGTTAAAGTTCATTTGCACCAGAAATAGCGCCGAACTCACATAAAAGATCCCTTCTCGATCGCATTTCTAAGGAGCGAGATATGCAAAAAAAGCTCACCTCAGTCTTTATAACTACATGCATGATTCTAATGAGCGTCGCAAACACTTGTGCCGGCGGTGCTTTCGAAACGATTGACATCACCAACGCGAGAGTGATTAGCGGGCGCTACATTGCGCGTGCCATTGGAAGACGCTGGGATAGCCGGACCATCCCGGTTCAGTATCGAGTCAACAACACATTAGACCCGATACCCAACCCGCTCGGCCCGGCGTTTCTCTCAGTTGCAGACATCACTCCTCCGCTTCAGGCGGCTTTCGACAGTTGGAACTCGCTGCCCTCCTCGTTCATCGACATGCGAATCGTCGGTCCAACTGCCAACCCAGGCTTGATTGGTTTCGATATGGTCAATGAAGTTAGCTTTCGCACGCCGGCGGGGTTCGACCAGATTGGTGAGTCCGTGTCAATTAACCTCATCGCAGATGCGACACTTAGCGCGGGAGACGACTTAGACGACGATGGTGATTCGGACGTGTCAGCAACAATTACGACCGCGCAGGATGCTGACGGCGATGGCGACTTGGAGTTCCCCGTAGGTTTCTATAAAGCCGGGACGATTCTCGATAACGATGTTCAATTCAACACCAAGCTTTCAAATGGATTTCGTTTCACCGTCGATCCAGCCCAGGCAGACACCGATGATCAATCTGTTGATCTTCAGGGTATAGCGACTCACGAATTCGGTCACTCGTTGGGTCTCGCTCACGTGCCGAACAATCAAAAAAGCGTCAGCGACGGAAATGGCGCGACGATGTTCCCATTGGTCGACACAGGCGATCCCGTAGACGAATTATCCTGGCGCTCACCCGACATCGATGACATAGCGTATGCGTCGTATTTCTATCCGGAAGGCAGTGCGGCGTCTGGTCCAGGAGCACTGCAACCGGGAGACGTGCCGTTCAGTAGCGCTTTCGGCTTGATCACAGGTGAATTGCGACACGGAGTTCTGAATCAACCGATCGCCGGCGGTTACGTGCAGGCGATTAACCGAGATACTGGAGAGGAAACAGTCGGCGCCTACAGTGGCAGCGCCAACGTGGCTTTCAATCCCGCGACAAACGGGATAGCAGCCATTAACAACGTAGGTTTAGCAATCAACAATGGCAATTACGTAATACCGGTTCCTCAAGGCAATTACAACGTTCGAGCCGAAGCAATCGATGGCAGTCCTGTAAACGCCGGCCAGGTCAACCTCACAACACTGGTTGGAAATTTCTTTGGGCAACAGAACTTCATCGAAGAGTTTTGGAATAACAACAACGAAGGCGCTGTTGAGCGCGAGCCCGGCGACCGGAAAAACGCGCACGTTAATAACGCCATGGTTAGATCCGGTGTGAACATTGTCACCAATCGCGTATTCAATATCAGTGGCTTTGGTCCCCGTAGTGCCGTGGGCTTCATTAATCCGCCGGCGGGCACTTATACCTACGCGGTCGCCTTCCCGGCCTCAGCGATCGGCTCTTTGAATGGCGGTAACCCAACTCTCATTCAGGCGGGACTATTCGACACGGGTGTCGCCGATAACTCGTCTCCGGTGATATTTGCAAATGCCTGGCTGACGACAGGAGTGATCAATCCCGACGGAACAGCAGTAATCGATCTCGTCAATCCGCTGAGAACATCGCCGATGTTCTTAGGCCAGGATACTGACTTCGCGCCGTTCTACTTCACCGAGCCGAAGGAGCTTAGCGAGACAATTCGTGCGGGGATCGCGAACGGAACGATTCAGAATTTGTTCCTGGTCCTGCAAACACCTGGACCGCCATTCCTGGGTGTGAGCATGCATCCCCCATTGATCGGATTAAGCAACCAGGCCCCCATCCTCGGCCGTTCTTATCTTTCCACTAATGGTGGGCTGACGTTTACGCGGAGGAATGATTTCAACTTCAGATTCTCGATGATATTTTCCGAACCGTGAGTGTAATACCACTGACGCGATCGGAGGTGTTGGCCTCTTAATACCACCAACGGCAGTTGGTGGATAAGTTCAGATCCAACCTACAACAAAGCGAGTTAAGAATATTTGCGCGCTGGCGAATGTAGATCGAATGAACGACTCAAGATCCATTCGCCAGCGCGCCGAATTGTTTTGATGATCCGGTGTAGGCAGGATCTGAAACAATCCCCCGACTGCCGTCGGGGGTATTAGTTCGGTTCTGACGCTATGGGATGATTCTGATTGTACCGGCATTGCTGACCCGCCCATGTGCCCTGATAGTCACAGTGCGAGTTCCCACGGGTAAGTTATTCGGTAGCCTAAACACCACCTGCGTGAACTCAAAGTCGTGTATCGGACGCACATCCTCGGCAGGTACGTCAAAGAACCCACCACCAACGGCTGTAATCCTAACGATGACTGCCGTAGGAGATTCACCAGGATTCAACTCCAGATTCTTCGCAATTAGAGTCACCCTGGTGCTGTGATCGTTCAGGTTCGGCAACCAGCTCATGTCAGAGAGGAGACGGAATGGATCTCTAGTCTGAAGAACCGCGTCGAGAGCCGCTGCCTGATCAGGGGCCGGACCTAACTCATCAAGGCCCAATAGAAGCACATCGTCATTGACGATTGATCCTATCGCAGTGGTAAGAGGGAGTGTTGCGTTAACAGGATTTGACAGGGAGACCACGACATTCTCATTGGCCTCTGCACTGGTGTCGCCACAGACCGTGACCGGAATCGGGATCGCTGTGGTACCTGGTTGGAAGGTGATGGTACCTGAAGTTGTTACATAGTCGACGCCGCGCGTACTGCAGGTAGAGCCGCCGAATGAGCCTTGATTGAATGTTGCGAAGTTAACACTTACTGTTCGCCCGGTAGCCGCTGAAAGATTCAGCGTAAACGGAAGTTGTGTGATCGTGCCAGGACCTCCCTCAGTTACCACCACGTTGGGAAGTGTCACGGTAGGAACGGTGGTCCGATCTTGGAGCGTTACCAGCAAAGTGCTGGGCGCACCCAAAGACTCTAAATTGGGAGTGTTGCCCAAGGCGACTGTAAACGTTTCACTCGGCTCGGTTATAGCGTCATCGACGATCGGCACTTGAAAACTCTTGCTTGTCTCACCGCCGACAAAAGTCAGCGTGCCCGAGGTGGCGGTGTAATCCTGACCGGCAGTCGCCGTACCGTTGCTAGTTGAATAGTCAACGGTCAGATTACCGACGCTACCGCCGCTTCTCACAACCGTCACATTTAGGAGACCGATATCTTCGATCACCTGAATTGAGGCCACGGTGAATTGCACACTTCCGCCTGCGCCCGAGGCGTCACCCGTCGAAAACTCCGATGTATTTCCATTAGGATCAGTCGCTGTTGCGGTAATTACGCGGCCGCTAGCCAGAGCAATTGGGAACGTCACATTGATGGTTGCGTTGCCGTTACCATCCGTGGTTATCGAAGTCCTTTCAAAGAACTGCGCACCTTCTCCGTTTCCGGAAGGATCCACTGCTGCATTCGAATAGAAGTCGATCTGGAAAGTGGTGTTCGGGAAAGAGTTCAAACTTCCCTGAATCGTCGTGCTGCTGCTCGTCGATAGCACGCCTGATATCACAGGAAAGTTCTGAAGATTGTTTGGTCCAGTGTCTGAATCGTTAAGGTCATTGGCGGTGACACCATTCGCTCCGAGATCTATTCCCAAACCGTTGTTGGAAAAAATGGAATTACCGCGGATAGCGTTGCCTTGGCCGACAGAGATTGTAATTCCGGCGCCGCTGTTGAAGGCAATCTTGTTTGCAGCCTCACTCTGCGTGCCGCCGATTGTGTTATTCGTTGCCTCGGAAATCGCAATGCCTTGCTGACTATTTGGCAATGGTCCAGTTCCAGTTGCGTTCAATCCGATAAAGTTTCCCTGAATGAGATTGCCTACTGGACTAAACGGGAAACCGGTCATTGTAATGCCGACCGTGTTTCCCGAAATTACGTTTCGGGCACCGGCTACGAGACCACCAATCAGGTTGTTGTTGCTGGATACGTTGACGCCCGGAACTACAAAGCTGCCGACGAGCGCACGAGTGCCGGTGACGTCAGTCCCAATGTAGTTACCCTGCACTATGGCCGCTGACCCAGAGCTGTTCTGACCGAGCGCCACGTTTGCGATGTTGCCGCTTGCGGTGATGATGTTGCGTGCTTCTGGCGCTGTGCCACCAACCAACGCGTTGTCACCCGCGATCACGCCCACGCCATTGTTACCTAGAGCCAAAGTGCCGGTAATGTCCGTGCCGATGTAGTTGCCCTGCACTTTATTGCCAGCGCCGCGGACGAAAACTCCATCTGAAGAATTGCCTGAGATGACATTTCTCGCTCCGGTTGTGAGACCACCAATCAAGGTGTTTGTGCCCAACGCCTGGACACCCCTCGAGTTGGGAATCTTGTTTGTACCAGTGATGTCTGTTCCGATTAAGTTACCTTGAATGATCGTACCGGTACCGCTGGCCGTGACTCCCGTGCCGCCATTTCCCGAAATGAGGTTCCCTGCGCCAGCTGCAGTGCCGCCGATGAGGTTGTCAGTAGACTGCGCCGTATTGATCGATACTCCGCCAGCGTTGGGAAGCGCCGCAGTTCCTGTAGCATTCGTACCGATAAAGTTGCCTTGGACTACGTTAGCGTTGCCGGAGATGTCAATACCGCCACCGTTTCCGGAGATCACGTTGCGTGTGGCTGCGGTTGTGCCTCCGATCACGTTGTTTGATGAGTTGGTAATACCGATTCCACGACCATTTGGCCTAGCAGTTATTCCATCTGCCGCGACGCCAAGATAATTCGCTTGGATTATGTTGTTGTTCGAGCCATTCAACGAGATAGCGTTTTCGAAACGGAAGTTACCAATTGCTAATCCACGCACCGTGCTGCCGCCGGCTTTGATGACCAGACCAGGAGTGGTGATGCCGATTGCCAATCCATCGAGCTCAACGAGAGGTGTCCCTGCGTATCCTGGTTGAGTGGTCGCGTCAATCACCACACGTTCCGTGATCTCAGGCAATGCATTCAACACACTAATCGTCTTAACTCCTGGTCCGGGAATGTTGAAGACGATCGTATCTGTGCCACCAGTTGCGTTAGCGTTAATGATGGCGGCGCGCAACGACCCATTGCCATGGTTGTTGGCGTTCGTAACTACAAAATTCTGGCGCGTGGCAGCGAAGTTTGCCGTTTGATTACCGCTAAGACTATTGAAGGTTTGATTTGTTGGTCCAAAGCTGAAACCGAGGATCGATGGCGTTACGGTGTAGTTGCCACCGCCGATGAGTTCAAATGAATAGTTTCCGTTACTGTCAGTCGTTCTCAGGCCAGACTGAGATCCGCTGAGCGTTACGGTGACGCCAGCTAACGCGACGCCGTTCTCCGTTATCTGGCCGCTAATCGTGAAAAAGGGCGAACCACTGGGGGTGGCAGTAAAGTTCAAGACCTGGTCGCTGTTGAGATTGCTGAAAGTCTGGCTCGCGGGAGCCATTGTGAAATGAGCCTTGTTTGCGCTTACCGTGAAAGTTCCTCCTTCACGCAATCGAGAGAACTGGTAAGAGCCATCGCTCTCCGTCAGCACGCTAGTTAGTGAACTACCGTCATTCAAAACAACTTCGGCTCCACCCAAAGGTGTGACACCATTGTTCAGTACTTGGCCGCCGATGATGTACGACATTCCTAGCTTCGAAATGAAAGCGTCATTGAACCCACGATTAAACGGCTGATAAGCATTCGGGGTGACGGGAAACCGCTGCGAGGAGGTCGCTCCAGTAATGTAAGCATTGCCCGACGCATCAACCGCTATAGCAGAGGCTGAGGCATTGATGTTATTGAAACTTTGCGTATCAATCGGCCCGCCAATAAAGGTTGAATAAACCAAGCCGTTACCGGCTGGATTGATTTTAGTGACAAAGGCATCCAGACCGTTGGATGGTGTGGCGACAAGATATAACGTTGAGGGTCGCACGGGGTCAATCGCAAGCTGGACTACCGTGGGCATGTTGAATCCCTTGTTCATCGCAACCCATGTCTGTCCGTTGTCAGTGCTTTTCAAAAGACCCTGCGGGTCAAAAGTGAACGGCTTTTCTAACAAATACAGTGTTGAGGAGGTTAAGGGATCAAAAACGATCTTCCCGATACGCGAGTTGACCGTGGACCAGTTACTACCACCATCGACACTGCGAAATAGAGCTTGGTCCGTATGGGCGTAGATTAATCCAGGTGTTAACGGACTAACGGAAAGAGAGCGTGCCATTAAAACTGTCGATCCAAGTGATTGCCAGGTGGCCCCGGCGTCGATGCTCTTGTAAATTGCGCCCGGAGAGCCTCCGTCGGCCGCATAGATGGTCAAATGGTTCAGCGGGTCAATCGCCAACGTCGTGGGAAACAACGGCGGCGCATTTGGTAAGGGCGCCCAATTATCTGCTCCATCCGTAGACTTGTAGATGCGACTGCTGACACAGCACGAAGCCAGACCGACATATAACGTATTCGGTGAAACCGGATCGATTGCGAGACCGTGAAACGTCGTGCTACCACCAGGTAATCCATTGCTGCGCAAGTTCCAACTGGCTCCTGCGTCGGTACTCTTGTAGACGCCGTAGACGCCGGGAACGCCCGTAACGCTAACCAATACGTACAGTGTTGAAGGTGCGGAAGGATTGATAGCGATCGCCACGACGCTGCGACTTGTAAGACCGCTGTTCATTACGGACCACGTTCTGCCACCATTCGTGGTTTTGAAAACCCCTGCGTCCGATGCCGCGTAGACCGTCGAAGGCTCAGTTGGATGGATCGCCAAACCCGTGATCGACGTGCCACCGAAAATGGACTGAATAGCACCCGCGAAACCGTAATTGTCATTACTCCAGGTTGCGGCACCATCGAGGCTTTTGTACATTGCGCTCTTAGTACGCAGTGCGCCGGCCACCAGTGGAAAATCAAGTGATTCGCTGGATCCAGTTATGTAGACGTTGTTTGCTGAGTCAACAGCAATGCCACGAGCGTTCTCGATTCCGCCTCCACCGAAGTATGTTGAGTAAACAAGCGACCCCTGGCTATTGAATTTGGTGACGAATGCATCGTTACTCCCGCTGAGGGTTGCTTTAATGGGATTCATTGTGGGGAAACTCGACGACTCCGTCACGCCGGTTACGTAAGCATTGCCGGAGGAATCAGCAGCGATTCCGAAACCACCCTCGCCAACACCCGTACCACTCGTGCCACCCAGATAAGTTGAATAAATCAACGCGCCATCGGTCGTGAGTTTCGTGACGAAAGCATCCGAGCTGAACTGAGGCCCGGAAAAGTTAGGTTGAAATGCGTTTGCGGTTGGAAAATCGGTGGAGCCTGTCCTTCCTGTGACATAAATATTGCCGGAACTATCCGTCGCTACGCTATTCGCGATATCGCAATTGGCTCCACCGAGATACGTGGAAAAAACGTACGACGGAACAGCGGGATTCAATTTCGTTACGAATCCGGTTCCACAGCTGCCATTGAAAGTCACTGTCGATCGAACGGCATTGACAAAGGGAAAATTTGAAGAACTCGTCTGGCCGACGACAGAGATATTTCCGGTTCCGTCGACTGCAATGCTGGTGCCACTCTCATCTTTACTCCCGCCGAGCAAAGTAGAAAACAATAGGCCGGACCCCGCGGAATTCAATTTAGTAACGAAGGCATCCTGGGTACCAGTGCTAGCGGTTCCGGCGTATATCACCGATGCATCAGTCGGATGTTTGATGAGGCAAAGAACGGTAGTACTCCATAGTCCGACATTGACGTTTGTCCAGTTACTTCCTCCATTTGCAGTCTTGATAATGCCGCCTCCGCTGCCGATTGCCGCGTAAACGGCTGACGAGGTCGCTACCATCGCAACGATGCCGACGTTCGGCACACCATTCGTGAGAGGGGTCCATGACGTCCCACCATCGATACTCTTATTGATGCCTCCTGCTCCACCAGAACTATGGCCGGTATAGACGGTCGAAGGATTTGAAGGATCGATTACGACACAGCTAATGCTTGTCGGGGCGCCACCACCCATCCCATTATTCATCGCCGTCCAAACGCCGCCGCCATTTGTTGATTTAAAGAAACCATTGCCAAATGTGCCGGCATAGATCGTCAACGGTGCCGTTGGATCGATGGCAAGGGCATGAACATTTGGCGTGCCTGGTATGCCAAAGTTGTTTTGGGTGATCCAAGTGTTGCCGCTATCCGTGCTCTTGAACACGCCATTGCTGGTCCCAACATAAATTGTCGAAGGGGTCGACGGATCGAACACGATAGAGAACACAGAATTGAAGCCCAGTGGTGGTGAATTCAGAGCCGTCCAATTGTTGCCCGCATTGGTTGACTTGAAGAGACCGGAAGAATTGCCGATGTAAACAACTGAGGAGTTGGAAGGATCCACTGCCATCGTGTTGTTAAAGTTACTGAACAAGCCAGTGGCTGGTGCTTTGGTCCAGTTCGTTCCGTCGTCCGTGCTTCGATAGATCCCATCGGAGGTCGACGCATAGATTGTGTTTGGCGCGCTTGGAGCAACTGCAAACGCAAACACACTGCCCGCGAGACCGGAATTCTGATTATTCCAATTTGCAGCCGCATCAGTGGTCTTAAAAAAGTTGCTGTTCGTCCTTAAGCCGTTAACGATGGGAAAGTCGGTTACCGAGGTGGTGCCAATGATGTGTGCATTTCCGGATGAGTCAACTGCAATACCAACTCCCGTTGTGTTGGTTTGAGTACCGCTGAGATACGTCGAGTAGACCAGTGAGCTCCCGGTCGGATCGAGCTTTGTAACGAATGCGCCGCCACCATTAGGAGACGTTGATTTGAAAGCTCCGACGGTGGTGGGAAAATTCGTACCCTCGGTTCTGCCCGTGACGTATGCGCTTCCTTGAGAATCGACTGCGATCCCGGACGCGCTGTCGTTTTGGCCGGATCCCAGCAGGGTTTGGTATGAGAGTACGGGATCGATTACAAGCGGCTTACTAGTGTCGAATGTCTCGAGTTTGAATCTGACTTCATTTCCGGAGATGACATAGGTGCCCTTTACTTCGCGGCGACCACCCTTCTCATCGAGCTGGTAGATCACGGGTTTGTTCAATCGAACTTCACCGTGCTTCAGCGTGACCAATAAAGTACCCGTCTTATCTAAACGAAGCCGGTCTGCACCCTCGACTCTAAACCTGATAAGTCGTGGATTCGCGCCCGGCGCCACCACGAAGTCATACTCAAGCTGGCGCTGGTTTCCGTAGTACACCATGTCGATTCCTGGATAGACATCTGTGTAATAGGCCTTGCGATATGTCGGAACATTGCGGAACCATTTTTCCGGGTTGTTGCCGATGAAGTAATTCACTTTCCCGGGCAGTTCGTCCTGGCCCTCCGCTCGCGGCGCGGGATTAGCGCCGATCATCCTTAACCGAAGTACGGACCCTTCAAGCACTTCCGGCTCAGACTCCGATTTCGTCTGTGCTGTTCGAGGATTATCTGTTCGCAGAGCGTGAGGCTTTCGTAACCTGAGTACGGCGTCGGTCGCAGTCAGAAAGAGTTCATAACCCGATCCACGTGACAGGAACTTGACTGATTGATCAGTCTGACCCTTGTTGATCTCAAAGCTGAGTGGTAATCGGCCGAAGTGTTCGGCGATCCGAGCTCTGGCTGGCGCGTCCGATGATGGCGGAACAGTATTGGGTGTGCTTTCATCCTTGTCATTGCGTGCGGCAACAAAAATCACGCTTGCAAAACTTGTCAACAGACACACAATTCCGAGCACAAACACAGCGCGGTGGATGTTTGAGGCAGGATTGATTCTGATCATAGGCAAAACGACAAACTAATCGGCGAGAGGTTTTTTTGAATTATCGCCGATGGGCGGAAGATGACAACGACCGACGCGCAAGTAAAATGGTGATAATTAACCAGCGGCCGCAGGGAGCGTCGTCCGTTGTGCGGTCATTTTCAGCTGTGAATATCTGAAAAGTCAATATGCGGGCGGGTGCTCAAGCTTGTGTTAGTCCGAAGACAGATGCGATTAAGATCACTCGGGATTTGAAGGATCTGGTGGCGAACTCAACTATCCGCCGGCTGTCGGCGATATTTGCCGCTTGTGCTCCACACTTTCGAACTCCATGCTGTCGTCCACGCGTCCGTAACGCAACATCCTTAGATCCTTCATGTAGTTCTGGTGCAAGCGCCAGGGCATCTTCGATCCCTGACTTGGCAGCATGGGTAGTGCACGCAAAACGTATCCGGAGTTGAAATCAATAACAGGTTCCTCTTTGATGTCCGGATCGTTCAGACGCGGCGTACAAACTTCATAGCCGTGGTGGTCCATGTGATTCAGCACCCGGCACACATACTCAGAAGTTAGATCACATTTCAAAGTCCACGACGCATTTGTGTAGCCGATGGCAAAGGCAAGATTGGGCACGTCGCTGAACATCATTCCTTTATAGACGAGCGTCTTCGATAGGTTCACGGGCCTTCCGTCTACCACGAGTTGCATACCACTGATGAGTTTGAGTTGAAGTCCGGTCGCGGTCACGATGATGTCGGCATCCAGTTGTTGGCCCGACTTCAGCAAGAGACCGTCTTCGGTGAACGTCTCGATGTGATCAGTTACTACTGACACACGGCCGTCGCGTATCGAGCGGAAGAAGTCGGCGTCAGGCGCAATGCACAGGCGCTGGTCCCACGGATTGTAAGGTGGCGTGAAATGCTTTGAGTCGTATCCGTTTCCGAGATGACGGCGCACGCCTTTCGCCACCATGCGCTTGAAAACTTTCGGCCTTTTGCGTGCAAGGTTGTAGAAGAACGTAGTGAGCAGCACGTTTTTCCAACGCGTCAAGAGGTATGCGGCGCGATCCGGGAGACAACGTCGAAACGCGTTCGCGACGATGTCTTCTGACGGGCGCATGACGATGTAGGACGGTGAACGCTGGAGCATCGTGACGTGGGCCGCGCGCTCAGCGAGGGCGGGCACGAGCGTGATAGCCGTCGCACCACTGCCGATGACGACGATGCGTTTGTTTGCGTAGTCGAGATCGTCGGGCCACTTCTGCGGATGAACGAGCGTGCCGCGAAATTTTTCGACACCGCGCCATTCCGGTGTGTAGCCGTTTTCGTAGTCGTAGTAGCCGGTGCAGAGAAAGAGAAAGTTGCAGGTGAGTTGCCTTGTTTCAGATCTCAAATCTCCAATCTCAGATCCGTCCTGCCATCTCTCGTCTCCGTCTCTCCCCGTCCCCGCATCGCCGTGTCTCCCCATCCCCGCATCGCCGTCTTTCCCCGTCCCCGCATCGCCGTGTCTCCCCGTCCCCTTTTCCCCGTTTCCCCCTGTCTCAACTTCCACCGTCCAACGCGCTTCGCTCGACGACCACGAGGCACCCCGTACCCGATGGCTATAGCGAATCGCCTTATCTACTCCGTACTCGATCGCCGTGTCGCGAATGTAATTAAGAATTGATGGACCATCAGCGATCGCTTTCGGATCGCGCCAGGGGCGAAAGCGATAGCCAAGCGTGTACATGTCGGAATCTGAGCGCACGCCGGGATAACGAAACAGATCCCACGTGCCACCCGACACATCGCGTCCTTCGAGGATGGCGAAACTCTTCTCGGGGCAGTGAGTTGTTAGGTGACACGCCGCCCCAATCCCTGACAGCCCGGCTCCTACGATGATGACGTCAAAGTGCTCAGCCATTGCCGATTGCCGATTGTTGATACCATTCCACGCGACGTTAATTTAACTCCTCTGCGACCTCTGCGTCTCCGCGTCCTCTGCGTTTAATCATCTTTCTTTGCGCTCTGAGATCTTAATCTGATATACCGCAGGTCAGCCAATCGGCAATGTAATATGACCGACCATGACATCGCCCAATCGATCAAAACCCGACGGCCTGTTCATTATTTTCCTTCTCTCGCTCGCTCTCCTGATCTTTCACTGCATCTTCAACAATCGCTACGGCTACTTTCGCGACGAGTTTAACTACATGGCTTCCGGCGATCATCTCGCCTGGGGCTACGTCGATCAGCCACCACTCTTACCGTTTCTCGTTCGCGTGAGTCGCGCAATCCTCGGCGACTCTCTTCGCAGCCTCCGCTTTCTTCCGGCGCTTGCGATGTCCGCAACCGTGGTGCTTACCGGCTTGATTGCCCGTGAGTTTGACGGCCGGCGCTTCGCACTTCTGCTAAGTGCAGTCGCGGTGATCGTTGCTCCAATGTACCTATCCGACGGTAGTCTCGTTACGACGAACTGCCTTGAGCCACTGTTGTGGATGGGCTGTGCATACTTTGCGATCCTTGCCGTCAAGAAGGATCCACGCTACTGGGTTCCTTTTGGAGTTGTCGCGGGTCTCGGTCTTGAAGAGAAATACTCAATTGCCATTTTTGGTTTCGCAATCGTCGTTGGCTTGCTACTAACCAAAGAGCGGCGTGTGATCGTAAACAAATGGTTTTTGATCGGTGGCCTGCTCGCGTTTCTGATTTTTCTTCCAAACCTCATCTGGAATATTCGAAACAATTGGCCCTTCATTGAACTCATGCGCAACATCAGGGCTGCGGGCCGCGACGTGGAGCTTTCGCCGCTCGACTTCTTCGTGCAACAGATACTGCTCATTCATCCGCTCGCTGCTCCGATCTGGATCACGGGGTTGTTCGCGCTGTTGTTCTCACAACGGCTGCGGCAGTTTCGTTTTCTTGGTTGGTCCTACGTAATCAGTTTCGTAACCTTCGTTTTGCTGAAAGGGAAGAATTACTACCTTGCTCCAATTTATCCGATGTTGCTGGCGGCGGGTGCGTTAATGATTGAGGCCGTAATTTGTCGAGGCCACTCAAGCTCAGAACGGGAGCGCAGCGACCGCTTTCAACCGACCGCGCTCTCAACGAGCCTTGAAAGCGGTCGCTGCGCTCCCGTTCTGAGCGCGGGAATCATCGTTGTGTTGCTGGTGAGTGGAGCATTGCTTGCGCCATTCGTCGTGCCGGTGTTGCCAGTTGAGCGGTTTATCTCGTACATGAACAGTTCGCCTTTAAAGCTGCCGCGTACAGAGCACAGTCACGAGAGCGCGCAGTTGCCGCAGCACTACGCTGATCAGTTTGGTTGGGAGGAGCTTGCGGCTAAGACTGCGGAAGCGTGGTCACGTCTCGCGCCTGAGGAAAGAGTGGACTGCGGGATCTTCGCGCAGAACTACGGACAAGCTGGCGCGATCGATTTCTTCGGCAGACGATACGGTTTGCCGCGCGCGCTCAGCGGTCATCAGACGTACTACTTGTGGGGCCCGCGCGGCTACACAGGCAATTGCATGATTGTGATCGATGACGACAAAGAAACCCTGGACCGTCTCTTTAATTACGTAGAGCTCGTCGGCACTTCTGATAATCCTTACGCGCTGGAACGCAACCTGACGGTTTGGCTCTGCAAAGGATCGAAGTTCGGATCTCTTGCACAACTGTGGCCAAGAGTTAAGAAGTGGCGATGATCTGACTCCGTTAGGAGTCAGATGTTTATAGTCCGCGAGGTTACCAAGGATGACGACTTCGTCAGGAGTCGCATGTTTATGGTTCGCGAAAATGAAAGACCTCCGGCGCAGTTAAGAGGAGCGGAAACAAGCTTGAGTCAAACACTCGATCAACTTTTCCGCTCCTCTTAACTGCGATACCGTTTTTCTCTCTGTCGGTTCTATAAACATTCCACTCCTAACGGAGTGGACCGATGAATTACACTCACTAATCTGGAACCACTAAAGCTCCCAGAAACTGCTCAACCAAATGTCCGATAAACTTCAGTTTGTCGGTGAGATTCGACTAACTCGAGCTCCCAGAAACTCGGAGCTTGAGTGTTGGGCGCAGCACCGACAAACTGAAGTTTATCGGACATTTGGTTGAGCAGTTTCTGGGAGCTTGAGTCTGCAATCAACAATCATCAATGTCTTCAATGTCCCAGCAGCACACTCACAGTGCCACTCTCGTTATTGCTCGTCACCACATCCGTCTTTCCATCGCCGTTCAGGTCAGCCACACCCACTCTCCAGACACCTTGTCCAGTGAATGACGCCGGTCCCGCTGCGAACCCGCCTCGTCCATCACCAAGCATGACTCTCACGCCATCACCTGCTGCCGCAATCACATCGCCTTTGCCATCACGATTAACGTCGGCAACGACTGCATGAAAAACCTGATGCCCAAAATCAAATGGTGACCCGGGAGCTTCGACAAATCCGCCGCGACCGTCTCCAATCAACACGGTCAGTTGGTTCATTTCATGATGAGTGGCAACGACGTCGGGCTTACGATCTCCATTGAGGTCGCTGATAACTGCAAACCACGGCTCACCTGTGCGCAGCGGGAGTTGCCTGGATTGGAGACCTCCTCGTCCGTCAGATAAGAGCAGAGTCAGCGCGCGACTCAGCGGTAGTTGTTGCGCTCTTGATGGACCAGTTGCCGTGGCTGTTGCGACGACATCGAGTTGGCCGTCGCCATTGACGTCACCAATTGCAAATGGATACGGGCTTGGACCAACCGCGAACGGCGAGCCCGTCATGGGAGTAAAACCGCCGCGACCATCGCCCAAAGCGATCGACACATCGTTGTCAGTGCTGTTGACGCTTATGAGATCGAGTTTGTTGTCGCGATTCATATCGGCGAGGGCGAGGCCATGCGTGTGCGGATGTTGTCCCATCCTCATCGTGATCGGGGAGCCTGGAGCGTCGGTAAATCCACCGTTGCCATCTCCCAGGAGCAACGCCACACCGTAGCTATTGTGAGTAGCAGTCGCAAGGTCCAACTTACCATCGAGGTTCACATCGCCGAGTGCAATTTCTCCAGGAGGTATTGAGACCGTCTTCGTGCCAGTTGGTGCGGCGAATTGTCCGTCGCCTTTGCCCAGAAGCACAGCGATGCTGCGACTGCTCCCGGAAGC
>DATJKB010000327.1:0-9507 GCA_035491875.1 Pyrinomonadaceae bacterium
ATTTAAGAAATCGTCTGAAACCGGAACAGGCTCAAGCTCCGGCGGGAGTGATATCACGGCTGAAAAGGCTGAGCCGACAGCGGCGCAGACAGCGGCCCTGGCTGGGGGTACAACAGCGGTGTGGGATGTGCAGGGCATGACCTGGACAGTTCCGCCAACGTGGAAAGAAGAGTCGAAAGAGTTGAATTCCTTTCTTTGGCGTTCACCTGGCGGTTTTGATGCCGCTTCGCTTATCGTCAACGTCTCTAATATGGCCGATGACTTTCCAACTGACATAAGTCTCAAGGGCACCTTCGATCAGCAAAAGCAGCGAATAAAGGCACTTGAGGTTGACGAGGTCAGGTGGTTGGAGATCGACGGGGTGAAAGGTGTGCAGTTTCGCGAAGCTAACCCGCCGAAACCGGATGATCATCGACGGCTACAGTGGATTGCATATCGAAAATTTGGCGGGCAAGTGCAATACGTAAACATCATGCTCGCGACAGACGGTAAAGACTTCGCGCGGCATCAGGACGCGATGTACGGAGTTCTTTATTCAACTAAACTCGTACACTGAGTGCGCGGTCCAAAATGCCACGGGCTTGTCCCGTGGTCTCTCACGCTTGCAGCTACACGATTCAGAAAACATTTCCTGATGCCACGCGCTTGCTGCGTGGAGACTCACGTTTGCTTCTATTAGCGCAGAACATGATGCTCCACGGCACAAGGCCGTGGCATCCATCGACATTCCACTCTTACCGGTAGCTGCTAAACGTGAAGTACCACGGGGCAAGCCCGTGGCATCAAACATTTGCAGCAGTTATTCGAGATTTGGCACAACTGCTGCAACTTTGTTATTGACAACATTCTTGGCTTAGTTTAAGTGTCTGCTGACTATTGATGTTTTAGTGATTGTCCTTACAACCTCTTCGGAAAGGCGTTCGGTCTGGGGGTCAGACCGACAACGAACGTCCGAAGCCGGTTCAGTTTCGTTTACCCCAGTCGTTTTACCGAAAGCCAATCTCCTAGTCGCGGATCGATCGATTTCCCCAGGCCGTTGATCCCACTGCCCATTCTCGGAGGTTATAAATGGTCAAAAAGAAGGCTGTCTGGACTGTGATGGTGTATCTCGCGGGAGATAACAACCTCTCCACCGAGTGTCTGTTCGCCTTAACGGAAATGAAGAAGGCCGACCCGGGCGAACATATCAACGTCGTCGCACAGTTTGATCCACGAGACGAGTTTCTTCCGACACATCGATATCAAATCAACCGCAACGGTCCCGACTCGACCTTATTCGACGACATCATTGATAAAGCGCAATTCGATTCGAAGAGTGGCGAAGTGCGCTTCCAAAACGAAAGCAAGAACGCTATTGCATTGTCGCAGTCGCGCGCGCGCACGCGAGAAAAAACCGACAAGGCGATCCGCGGAGTCAACGACCTCAGCGCGCTTACCTTCGAGAATGAACCAGTGACGGACGACACCGACACCGGTTCGCCTATCACTCTCTACAACTTCTTGAGTTTCTGTCTCCAGGAGTATCCGGCTGATCACTACATTGTCGTTTTGTCGGGACACGCCGGTGGAACTGAAAGCGATTACCTGTTGAAAGACGAAAGCGCGAGAGGCTCGCTGACTTTCAACGAGCTGAAACAGGTTTTCCAGCAACTGCAAAACGATCTTGGCGGAAAGCCAATAGATATCGTCGGCATGGACAACTGTCTGATGAGTATGTGCGAGATCTGCTACGAATTTCGCGACCTCGCACAAATCGTCGTAGGCTGTGAAAGTTATAGTCCTGCTTCTGGCTGGCCTTACCGGCAGATAGTCGAACGGTTGCGCAAAGACTTTACCAAGCCGGGAGCGAAGAAGACTGAGATCCAGGTTGAAGCAGCAAAAGCAATCGTTGAAGAATACATAAACTACTACTCGTCCTACTGGGTGGCCGGCATGTCTGTGACGCAATCGGCATTGGACGTGCGCCGCGTTGTTGAGTTGCGCGAACACGTTGACGTGCTGGCGATGGCGCTTGAAGACGAGTTGAAGAAAGCTTGCCACGAGGATCGACGAAGTAAACAATCACTCAAGGACGACTTATTGCTGGCACACTGGGAAGCGCAGTCGTACAACGGCGAGTGGTTTGTCGATCTACTTGATTTTTGCGACTGTCTTGAGAGGCGATCCGCATCGGATCAGATCAGCAAACAGTGTCAGAACGTGAAGCAGTTCATCGCGGAGAAGTTTGTGCTGCGTTCATGTTATAGCGGCGCGACCTACCAGTATTCTTACGGTGTTTCGATTTATTTTCCGTGGTCTTCAGTAGCGAGCCGGTACCAGAATCTCGAATTCGTCAAAGGCGCTTCGGGGCGTGGCTGGCTTAGCTTTTTGGAAACTTATACCGATGTCACACGTCGTCGACCGCGTGGTTACGACGTTCTACTACAGGCCGCTGCAGCGGGAAATCTTCAAGACGACTCAAGAATGGCCGAGATGAGAATGGCCGAAATGCGGATGGCTGAAATGCGCATGGCCGAGATGCGGATGGCCGAGATGCGGATGGCCGAAATGCGCATGGCCGAGATGCGGATGGCTGAAATGCGTATGGCCGAGATGCGCATGAGCGACTGGCGTATGGGAGAAATGCGCATGGCGGAGATGCGGATGGCCGAGATGCGCATGATGGGCGCCGAAGGTAAGAACCCAATACACAGCATGCGAAATCCGCCAGTCGTTTTCTTCCCGACACGATGTATTGCGGAAGACAAGAAAGTGATGAAGGGCGTTCGTGAATTCTTTACGCGGCCGGCTCATCCCCCGGCGAAACAAAAAAAGAAGTAGTCGATTGTTAGACAGCCGCCTTATCCTTCGGTTCTGTCGATCATCCATCATCCGATTAGGCATGGTCGTATGTGTAGTCTATGCTTTGGCGGGTGCGATCTTTGTCTCCTCTCCTCGAATCTCCGACGCAGAACAACGTCCCAACGTTCACGAGACTTCACCACAGCAAACCGGAGAGAGTGATCCCACAGCGCTAGTCGAACAGGCTGATAAGCTACGCAGCCAGCAAAGGCAAAGCTCAAGCGAACAAGCAACGCGAACATACCGCGAGGCCGCCGAAATCTTTCGCACTAACGGGCAGTTGTCTCAGGCAGCCGCGGCTTTCAGATCTGCCGGCGAAGTTCATCAGACTTTGGGCGACTCTCGCAGTGCGTTGGACTGTTATGACGAGGCCCGGCCTTTGAGCCGCAAAGCCAAGAGTTCATTGGAAGAAGCCAGGATCCTCAACGACTATTCCTACGCGCATTTTCTGCAGGGCGATGCAAAAGCCGCCCACAAAGAGGCGCTTGCTGCATTGAAGATCGCCGAGGACCTCAAGGATGATCCTTTGCGTGCGCGTGCGCTCAGCAATCTCGGTGAAGCGTTTTATAATCTTGGCGACCTTGCGACAGCACAAAAGTATCAGCAACAAGCACTCGATCTATGGACCGGATTCGCTGACCATTCCTCGCGTGGCTTAGCGTTAATCGCGCTTGGCTACTACTCTTCGTTGCAAGCTAAACCGCAACAGGCAATCGTTTACTTTCAGCAAGCTGTAACTGCTGCTCGCACCGCAAGCGATTTGCGCGTTGAGGCGATGGCCTTGAGTGGACTCGCGAACGTTACAGCCAAAGCTGGAAACAAACAGGAAGCTCTAGCTGAGTACCTGCGTGCCGAGGAATTAGTCGGGCTGACTGGCGATCGGATTTGTGCGGGAAGCATTCTGGCGGGAATCGGCTTCGTTTACGCGTCGATAGGCGATGCGAAGAGCGCGCAGCGCTACGTTGAACGAGCAGTCGCGACTTTTGAAGCAATCAATGCTACATGGGGCATAGCGGAAGCTAAGCTGGATCTCGGACGCGTTCAGAATTCCCTTCGAGACAACGAGAAAGCACTGCAAACTTTAAACGAAGCATTGCGGTTATTCCGATCGTTGGGAATGCGTCGCATGGAAGGACACACGCTGCGCGAAATCGGTCGCGTTCAGCAGTCAATGGGCGATTCTGAACGAGCGCTTCGTACGTTCAAACAAGCGCTTGACCAAATCGGAAGCGGGCAGGATCAACGTTATAAGGCGTACACACTGACGCACATCGCATCGGTTCTCGAATCACAGAATCATCCTGATCAGGCCCTCAAGTACTACGAAGAGGCTTTACCGCTTAGTCGTGCAGCAGCTGATACCGCCGGAGAATCGAATGCGCTATTCAACATCGCGCGGATTGAACGCAACCGTGGTCAACTTCTTGCTGCTCAGGAACACGTCGAGTCGGCGATTGAAATCGATGAATCAATCCGTGCGAAAGTCGCCAGTCATGATCTGCGTGCGTCTTATCTTGCCAGTGTCCGCGACGTTTATGAACTCTACATTGACGTGCTGGTCCAACGTCACGACACCCAACCAGGCGCAGGGTTCGACGCTGAGGCGTTTGCTGTCAGCGAGCGAGCTCACGCCAGATCCCTTCTCGATTCGTTGCAGGAATCAACCACAAACATTCGGGAAGGAGTTGCCCCTCTTTTATTGGAAAAAGAGCGGTCATTGCGTCAGTCGTTGAATGAAAAAGGAGAACAGCAAATTCAGGCGACCGCTCGGAAGGATGCGGCCGCGCTACAGATTCTAAACAATGACGTGGAGAATCTTACCGTTGAGTACAACCGAACCCGCGATCAGATTCGTGCTTCAAGTCCTAAATACGCGGCCTTAACGCAGCCAGAACCACTTAAGCTCGCCGATGCGCAGCGAGTATTGGACGATAATACGATTCTGGTTGAATACACTCTCGGTGATCCGCGGAGCTACGCCCTGGTAGTCAGTAAGGCCGGACTGTCGGTATACCAGTTAGCGTCGCGGGGTGAGATCGAGTCTGCCGCAATGCGATTGCGCAATGCGTATGTAACAATGCAGCAAATAGCAGGTGAGTCGGTTCATCAACGCGAGGAACGCGAGCGAAAAGCCAGTGAAGCAATCCCGGCGGAAACTGCTGAAGTGAGCAAACTAGTTTTAGCGCCTTTGGCAGGAAGTTTGGGAAGCAAACGAATGCTGATTGTTGCTGACGGTGCTCTACAGTACGTTCCCTTTCACGCGTTGAATGATCCCGACTCGACTGAAGCTTCAACTCCACATCTCATTCACAAACATGAAGTGGTGTACTTGCCGTCAGTTTCTACGCTCGCGGCAATTTTGGCAGAAGCTCGAGACAGAAAAGCTCCTTCAAACACCGTCGCTGTTTTTGCCGATCCCGTCTTTGAAGTAAACGATCCACGGGTCAAACGCGCGAATACGGAAGCGACTCCCGAATCTGATGAATCCAAAAATTTGAGAAAGGCTTTACGCGACATCGGATTGTCGGCAGACGGCGTTGAAATTCCAAGATTACTGGCTTCTCGCCAGGAGGCTGAAGCGATCATTACTTCGGCGCCATGGTGGAGTGGATTGAAAGCCGTTGGATTTGAAGCGAACCGCTCGCGAGTGCTCAGCAGCGATTTAGCAAACTACGGCATTGTTCACTTCGCGACACATGGTCTGGTTAATAACGAACATCCTGAGTTATCGGGAATTGTGCTTTCGCTGTTTGACGAGCAGGGTCATTCACAGGACGGCTTCCTGCGACTGCACGACATCTATAACCTTCATTTGCCCGCTAACTTAGTTGTGCTGAGCGCGTGCAGCACGGGATTGGGGAAGGAAATCAAAGGTGAAGGCTTGATTGGATTAACTCGAGGCTTCATGTATGCAGGCGCTTCGAGTGTTGTTGCGTCGTTGTGGAAAGTCGACGACGAAGCGACTGCCGAGTTGATGAAGTACTTCTACGAAGCGATGTTCACGCAGCAACTCACGCCCGCTGCTGCCTTGAGAGAAGCGCAGTTACGAATGTCACGTGATAAGCGTTGGAGCGCGCCGTATTACTGGGCCGGGTTTGTGATTCAGGGACGTTACGACGAACGTCTTGTAGTTGGCGAGTCTCGACTGTTTTCGCCAAGGCGTATTGCGCTTGGCGTCTTGTTGATCTTAATCCTCACAATAACATACGTTTTCCTCCTGCGACGCAGACGAGCGTAGAGAATTTGTCTAAAATACTCATCGTAGTCACCAGTGAATCTGACGTCGCTCCCGACGCAACAGCATGAATAAAAGCTGGGTTCTTTCCCAGGAGTCATTTGACGCTTTGCTTGACTGGCTCGCGCCTGAACGCGAACAGGCTGGGCAGAAGTACGAAGAGATCCGTACTCGCCTCATCAAGATATTCACCTGCCGCGGTTGTTACGAACCTGAAGACTTAGCTGATGAAACAATCAATCGCGTCATCAATCGGTTGACCGAGATTCAAGGTCACTTCAAAGGTGATCGGGCCAGGTACTTTTATGGCGTGGCGAATAAGGTTCATCTCGAATACCTGCGTCGAAAACAACTACAACACATCGACGTACCAGAGACCGATTCATCGCGGATTGAGGCCGAGTTTAAGTGTCTGGAGCATTGCCTGGATCGGCTCAGTGCAGAGAACCGTCACTTAGTACTTCAGTACTACCAGCTGGAACGAAAGGCGCGCATTGATCAGCGGAAGGCGCTCGCTAAGGAGTTCGGGATAAAACTAAACGCCTTAAGAATCAGGGCCCATCGCATTCGGGCGACGCTTCTGGAGTGTGTGCAGGAGTGTTTGGACCGAAATCTCTGAAATGCCTTACAACTTTTGGTCATTACCTTTAGAAGGTGCGGAGAAAGGGAGGGAGCAATTGAGAGCGATCGGAAACGAAACGATTAAGCAGTACCTGCTGGGTAATCTCGAAGAAACTCGCAAAACACAACTGGAAGAGCGGTTGTTGAATGACGCGCAGCTGTTCGAGGAGCTGCTAATTGCAGAAGACGAGCTCGTCGACCATTACGTCGCAGGCCGCTTAAGCGTCGACGACAAAGTCAGGTTTGAATCTCATTTCTTAGTAACTCCCGATCGCGTTCGCAAAATCCAGTTTGGTCGCACATTTCAGAAGTATCTTGAGCACAACGACAGCGCAGAAGTTCCGCTCGCGCTCAAACCCGTCAATCGGTTCCACCTTTGGCCCATGCGGCCCTTAATCGCTTTTTCCTTGCTTGTCGTGGCTTGTGTGGCGAGTCTGGGATTGTACTGGGGGCTAATTCACAAGGATGGCGCGGGCTCGGGGAAGCCTTACGTCATCACGCTGGCCGCGGCCGGTACAACTAGATCGACAGGCAGGGGTTTGCAACGGGAAACGATACCTCCGGACACGTCGACTATTGAGCTCAGGTTAGTGGTCCTGGAGATTCGACACCGCACCTATGAGGCGCGTATTGAGTCGGAGACGACTAAAGTAACCGAGGTTACCAGCAGCCAAACACGGGACGATCATGGCGAGAAATCCGTAGTGTTTTCAGTTCCCACCAGACAGTTGCCTCCTGAAGATTATCGCGTGAGGTTGAGTGGCACTGACGAAGCAGGTGGAACGGAGTTCATTGATTCCTACACATTCGGCATCGCCAGGCGCTAGCGTGGAGAAGAATCAGGCTATGAAATATTTTGCTGTAATACTTCGCCCTTTCCAGTCATAGCATTTTGAAGGACCAAATTTGGTACCGTCCTCCAGAAGGCATTATTAACTGTGCCGCTGTTAAACCCCACGTAAGACGAACTCGCCTCACAGCCCATGCAGTTATGCATGCCTCATTAAGGAGACGGCGAGCGATCCCGATATATCGAGATTCGCTCGCCGGTTTTTTATGTCGATGCAGTTCAGCTTGTCGTTCCCAACACTCAAGCTCCCAGAAACATCGGCAAGCAAATGTCCGATATGCTTCAGCTTGTCGGTGAGCTGCCGATAAACTCAAGCTTGAGCAATTTCTGGTAGCTGACTACTCAGTAGCTCACCGACAAGCTGAAGCATATCGGACATTCACTTGAGCAACTTCTGGGAGCTTGAGTTACTCGGTTCCTTTTGAGACCGACTTATTCAGAAGGTTGTTAACGTGCTGGCGAATTCAACCACGTCGGAGTCAGTCTTTCTTAATGTAGTTTCTATGAATCCACGCTCCGCCTTGCGCGCTATCGCGTGTCTCGTAGAAAACATTCTTGTTGTCTTCTTTTGTTACCAGGTGAGTGCGAGTCGAAACCGCCCTTCGTGACTCGGTTCCTTTCTCCGCCTCCGTCATGAATCGGAGAACTGATTCGTCCGTAACGGGTTTGGCTAGTGTCTCTGTCTGCGTCTCGGCCACGGCTTCTGTTGCGTTTGCTTTCAGGAGCTTGGGCCACAACTTCGCAAACAATGCGCGCGAGGCATAGATGTCTGCGCTGTTAACGTGACCATTGATGGCAAAGACGTATCCAATCACATCGGTCTTGCTTTGTGTAATGTTAGCCAGTGCCTTGATGTAGTCGTCAGTCGATTCTTTAACCTTGTCGTTTTCGACCGCCAACTCAAGACTCGATGCCGAAACCGGCGAGCTCACGACGCCGCCCACGTTGGCAGTCAGTTTATCCTGGACTACTTTGACGTTCTCCCAAACTGCCTGCTGAGAATTCTTGCTCTTCGCTGCCAGTTTCAGTTCTTTACTCGTTACGAAGTTTGCCGACGAGCCAAACGATGCATTGTTCTCGCTGCCGCGGCGATTCCATCTTCCTGACTCGACACAAAATGCGGCGATTGGCATGCGCTTCGATCTACGAGGCACGATGAAGTCGACTGAAATCATCCTGTCTTGATCACCGCCTCTGACGATATCGCCCGCTTGTACGTAGACGTCCTGATTGGACACATTTCTGATCGCCAGCTCGTTCACATCTTTGGTCTCGTAGACGATCACTTTCTTTTGGGCCAGGGCTTCCTGAAGCGTCAGAAAGGTGCGATTGCCGGCGAGATCACTTCCATGGACCAGAAAGATTGTCAGGTTCTTGTGCGTGTAGGGTCCGGAAAGTCGGTAGTTATTCTGGGTTGTTCTACTGTTCGATGTCTGGGCCGCTGTGCGTTGAATCAAAAAAGGGAGTGCAATTAGGAGACAGAAAATAGAGATCGTACTCAGGTAAGTCTTTTTCATGGTCGTCCTCCTTAAGGCAGCTGAATTACTGTCGAGTTAGCTTGGAGACTTGTGATTTAGACCCGTTTGGTACGCGTTAGTTCCGATGTTGACGGGGTATCAATTCGGGCTGTGTGCTGGACTTGTCAGTACCGAGCGCGGTAGCGCCGGGTCTAACGTTCAGCGTTCAACGCACGGAAGCGTACCGTCGCGCCAGCGCGGGCTTTGATATCTCCTTAGCTCATAGACAGCCGTTTAGCTGCAAAACGTCGAGATCGGGGAGACCGTTGCCTGGGGAGACGTGCGTGATGCGAGGTGTTTCAGACCTGACACCGCCAACACCATTGTCTGGCAGTGAGAAGAACGTGGAATTGGGGAGGTTCTTGCGTGCTGAGAGGCTGCCATACCAACAATGAGTTGCCCGGCAATGAAACTTCAAGTCTACCGGGTGAATGGAATTGATT